>CAZRLL010000041.1:4639-21547 GCA_964600735.1 uncultured archaeon | reverse complement strand
GATAATTATGATGCTTCTGCATCATAAATATCTAAGGGGGGTAAATTTATACGAAAATTAAGTTCGTAGAGAATTATATTTCTACGAGGATTGATTATGATCCGCTATTTTTCATTCTATCTAAAAAGTCTCTACCTTTTAAGAGCGAATTCAATAATTTTATTGATTGGGCAATGTCAATTGTTAGGCAAACTATTTACATCGAGGATGATGTAAGTGTTAAAAGATGTATAGATAAATTTGATCGTGAGGGAACTGTTTTTGATGGGGATAGATTAATCGAGCTGGATTTGTCACCAGTTTCATATAACATGTATTCGATGGAATTTGTACCCGACACCATTGCTGAATTACAAAACCTTACAAAATTAAAATTAACTGGCTCAATGGAATTTCTTCCAGATAGTTTTTGTGATTTGAGAAATCTTAAAGAATTAATATTATCACCCAATTATAACCAGCTTCCAGACAATTTTGGTAAATTGAGAAATTTGGAAAGACTTGAGATTACTGGTTATCATGACGATGCTAACCAATGCCTGACATCGCTTCCGGATGGTTTTGGTAATTTGAGAAATCTTAAGTATTTACTCATAAAACAAAATAAAATTCCCATTCTACCCGACAATTTCGGAAAATTACATAAATTGGAGAAATTAATGTTGATCAGAAATGAGATCAAAGAATTGCCTGAAAGCTTCGGAGAATTAAAAAATCTGAACTTCTTAAGATTGCAATATAGTGAGCTTACGACTCTACCTGAATCGTTTTATGAATTGCGCAATCTTACCACATTAATATTAGATTATAATAAAATCGAAATCATTTCTGATAATATCGGCAAATTGAGTGAACTGGTCAACTTAGGCATATCGATTAATAGACTTGCTACTATACCCAATGGTATTGGGAATTTGAAAAAACTTGAAAAACTTATCCTTTATGACAACATGATATCAGAGGTCCCGGTTGAATTGGGTAAATTATCAAATTTAAAGGTGATCTCTCTAAATAGGAATAAAATTAAACAAGTACCCAGTTATATAGGAGACATGCAAAATTTGGAACGATTGGACTTGGACAGTAACATGATGTCAGAGATACCCGATGAAATAGCCAAATTACCAAATTTAAAAATTCTCACTATGGATGGAAATAAAATCAAACGACTACCAAGTAGTATTGGTAATATAAAAAACCTTGAAAAATTACACCTTGGATCGAATAAACTATCTGTGATACCTGATGAAATTGGTAAACTATCAAAGTTAAAAACACAGTCTCTTCAGTCTAATAAAATTGACAGTCTACCTAGTAGTATCGGCGATCTGCAAAGCCTTGAAATGTTACAGCTCGAAAATAATCGTCTATCTGAGATCCCTGACGAAATAGCCAAATTATCAAATTTAAAAACGATTATATTAACCATAAATCCCATAATATCCCTACCGACGCTACCTACATCAGTCAACGTTAGCCTTTCAAACAATCGATTAATAAAGTATCTGATGGATGAATACGGTCTTACTTGATGAAATTGATAAAATTTCAATGTTTTTTTGGATTCATCGTATATTTTCCAGCGTATACATTGAAATTAAAATTAGCGGATTGATCAAAGTAACGGATTCATAGTAATCTCATCGAAGCCAGTATATTTTTGTAGAGCCTTTGGTATTTTAATCGACCCATCTTCCTGTTGGAAATTTTCAAGAATTGTAATAATTGGGCGTGTAGAGGTGATGACAGTTGAATTCAAGGTATGTACATGTCCTAAAACAGGTGCTCCTTCTTTTTCACGATATCTAATTTTCATTCGTCGAGATTGGTAATCAGTACAATTCGAACATGACACAACTTCTCTGTATCGATTTTGACCGGGTAACCAAACCTCAAGATCATATTTCTTTGCCGCAACTCCTCCTAAGTCACCAGTGCAGATATTAACAATACGGTATGGCAGTTCCAGTCCTTGAAATATTTTTTCTGCAATTCCAATCAATCTTTCCTGTTCATCCCAAGATCTTTCCGGTAAGGTGAATGAGAACATTTCAATTTTTTTAAATTCGTGAACTCTGAAGATTCCTTTATCATCTTTGGTAGTAGCTGAAGCTTCGGTCCGATAACATGAGCTCAAACCAGCATATCGTTTGGGTAACTCCTCTTGAAGTAAAACTTCACCGTGGTGCAATCCAGCTAGGGTAACCTCCGATGTTCCTATAAGATTTAAATCTTCATCTGCAATTTTGTAAATATCCTTTTCTCCCAAGGGTAAGAACCCGGTACCATAGAGCATCTCTTTTCGAACCATTGATGGAGTGGAAAACAACTCAACTCCATGTTTGAGTACTTCATCAATTCCATACCTCATTAGGGCAAGTTCAAGAATCACTGCCTTGTTTTTCAAATAATAAAAACGAGCACCTGATGTTTTACGAGCTCTTTCTAGTTCTACTAAACTCAAATTTTCCATTAATTCATGGTGATCTCTCGGTTTAAAATCAAATTCTCTAATTTTACCCCACAATTTGATTTCTTGATTTTCACTGTCATCTTTACCATATGGAACTGATTCGTGAATTAAATTGGGTATACGGTCCAATAACCATTGTCTTCGATCCTTAGCCTCCGTTATTTGTTTTTCCGATTTTTCAAGTTCAATTTTAATCTGTTGCATTTCAGTAATCAGATTCTTTTTCTCTTCTCCCTTTGATTTTCCAATTTTTTTCGCAAACTCATTCCTTTTTTGTCTTAATTCATTGAGTTTTTTATCAATTTCTCGCCATCGCTTATCAATATCGACAAAATCATTAACCATGTATTCTAAATCAGGTTCACGCCTTCTTGCGAGATTTTGTTTGATTAGATCAGGATTTTTTCTAACCATTTTTGGATTAAGCATGTTTTCACTCCGATCAATTACTTTCTAAATTATTACATTGTATTAATTCAATTGGATTGATATTAATCCAAAGAATACTCAGATTTTGTAGTTTTTTTAGCTTTGGGCTTATATTGAATCTTACGAAGCCAAACAGATACAATGACTATTAAACAAAATAATGCGATTAATGTAAAATATAGGAATATTTTGATTGGGTTGGCATCAATAGCAGCAGATAATAGCAATGCAATAAATGAAATTAAAATAATCATAATTAGCAATAAATAGGGAATATATCTACCTTGGAGCATATATGAAGCATATATCATAATTTATACCACATTTGCAATTGAATTAAAACTATTGGTTAATGATAGTGAGATCGATTATCGCCCATCTGCTAGAGAATTCGCAACGACAAGACCTAAACCGAACATCAGCATTAATCCAGCACCAACTGAAATCCCAAGTACTTCTTCTGCGCTCAGATCAGCGTCATCATTGATCTTTTTAGTGATTTTATCTAGTGCAAAGAAGAAATACCATGATCCCATTAGAACTATTGCTGCGAAGAACATACCTGCATAGGCAGTATATTCATTTTTGTATTTTATCTGTGTTCGTGCCTTTCTACCATTTAATGATCCAAGAGCGACTCCGCCAAGAATTCCAAAGAGGATAAACCATAAAAGTGGATAGTATTTATCAGTAAATGTAAACACTAGCCATCCTCCAAGGAAGAGTGAACCCATCGTCATAATTCCACCTATCGTACTGCCAAATGCACCCATGTATTTTATTCTCCATATTTTTAAAACTGTAAATAACCAGTCTGCTTAATGTTTTATTCAATCTTCTCCTTTTAAGTATAATTGAATCCTGATCCTTTCAACTTCAATTAAATATTTACTCTTTAACAACTAACATGTTTTACCTGTATTTTCCCCATTTCGAAATTACAAGATAAGTTATCTATCTGCTTGAGAACATGTGAATGACGCAAATAAATGTATCTGTATAATTAATTACAAACCATATAAGAATAGAAATCATTAGCGCCGGAATTTCCCAATATTAGTAGTAGGAAGGATCGTTGACAATCCGAACCTCTTTTTCTTTTTTCCGAATATTATTTCCGTCTCCGACATTTATGCTATGAATTTTACCGTCTTTTAATTTTAAGATCCGATCTGCCCGATTTGATAGTTTTAGATCATGGGTGACAAGAATAATGGTGGTCTGTAAATCCCTGTTAATCCCTTCAAGTAGGTTGATAATCTCCTGTGAAATTTCAATATCTAAGTCTCCGGTTGGTTCATCAGCGAATATCATGGTAGGTTTATTTGCTAATGCCCGAGCAATGGATACACGCTGTTGTTCACCCCCGGATAATTCATCTGGTTTATGATCCATCCGTTCATCCAGGCCGACTATATTTAACAATTTTTTTGCTCTTTCTCTTCGATCTCTTTTATCCATCCCGATCAATAACATAGGAAGTTCTACATTTTGAAAAGCAGTTAATACAGGTATTAAATTGTAATTCTGGTATATGGTAGCTATCTCGTTTCTTCTTATCTCTGTTAATTCCTTATCCCGCAATCTCCCTAACGTTTTACCATTAATAGCAATATTTCCCTTGGATGGTCTTTCCATTGCACCAAGAAGATTTAACAAAGTTGTCTTTCCTGATCCAGATCGACCAACAATAGAGAAGAATTCTCCCTTTTTTACAGTAAAAGAAATTCCACTCAAAGCACTTATTTCTCTTTCATCTTGTTTGTAAATTTTATAGACATCTTCGACCGAAACAGCCACATTATTTGAAGTTTTAAGAGGGGGGGTTAAATTTTTATTCCTCGAAAATAGCCATGCCATGAAAAATTACTTAAATTCTCTAAGATAATGAAAGCTAAATTAATGTATCCAATTTAATCAAACCTAAGAGCAATTGTAATAATAGAAAATCTTTCTTTTTTAATATGAGGGATTATTATTTATATTATTAAGGATCACTGATATATATGACAGATCTGAGAAAAATTCAGACAATACAGAAAAAATTTATTCTTGAAAGAAAATGGGAGAGATTTAATGGGACCCAAGTATTAACTCATCTCATTGAAGAATTAGGTGAAATTGGTTCGTATTTATTATATGATGAAAAATACAAAGTAAAAGGTGCAGGTCATGAAAATAAGGAAAATAATATTGAATCTGAATTCGCTCAATCATTTGTTCTCTTTCTTCAATTAGCAATTCTCGCCAAAGTTGATCTGGAAAGTGCCTGGGAAAAAGAGATTAAACTCATGGAGAAAAGATTTCCAAAAGATATCTGGCAAGAATTGGCTGAAAAATCCTAATTCACTTGAAATTTCCAACTCGGGATAATTTACATGTGAAATTGCTGATCGATCGCAATTATATTATCTAGTAGTTTATAGATAGAAATGCACACTACCTTACTATATTTATAGAATAATTTCTATTATAATATTGTTGAAAATTCACCATTTGTTTAAGGGGTTATTATGAGTTCACGAAGGTCAACAGGTAGAAGACGAAGGAGACGAGCAACTGATTCTGCCGATAAATGGAAGAATAAACTTTGGTTGGATATAAAGTCACCTGATTACATTGATGAAAAAATACTTGGAATTACGCCCACTTCTGATCTTGAAACAGTAGTCGGTAGAACCGTTAAGATATCATTAATGGATCTTACAAATTCTTTCAAGGATTTAAATTATCAGCTTATTTTTAGAATTTCGGAAGTCAGAGGTAATACAGCCCGAACTGAATTCTTTGGTCAAGAACTCTCTCGTGATTTTCGCAGATCACAAATCCGAAACCACCGTTCCCAAATCGAGGGAATTTACAATTTAAAATTAAATGATAATTCGAAAGTCAGGGTTAAAACCTTCGTGGTTACTCCGATGAGAGCTCATTCTTCCATTAAAAAAGCCATACGTGATGAAGTTGGATCCAAACTAGAGGAACTCTGCAGTGAGATGAACTTCCCTGCATTTGTTAATAAATTGATAACATATGAACTCACCAATGAATTAAGACCTATTGCAGAAGATATGTTCCCCATCAAGATACTTGAAATTTCGAAAGTAAAAGTTATAACATTTCCAGACGGAGTAGATTTTGAACCGGAATTCGAAGCTGAAGGAGAAATTGAAGAAGAACCTGAAGTCGAAGCTGAAGTAGAAGCTACATAAATCTGATTTTAATTTTGGTTTAAATAAGCAATCAAATTATTTAATGAATTCGCTCGGTGCGATATCTTATTTTTTTGATCAATTGTTAACTCAGCGAAGGTTAACATAGCATCCTGTTCATTGGGAATAAAAATCGGATCAAATCCAAATCCACGAAATCCCCTACCTTCAAATGAGATAGTACCATCACAATCACCCTGAAAAGTATAAACATCCTTATTTTTCACAATTACGAATACCGAGATAAATCTAGCTGATCTATTGGATAGTTCAGCCATTAATTTTAAAATCCCTTCCCAACCAATTGTTTGAAAGACATATGAGGAATATGGTCCTGGAAAACCATTAAGTGTTTCTATAGATAAACCAGAATCTTCAATAAAAAAGTCACCACCGACTACAGTGGCTAGATTTGCAGCAGAAGCAACAGCTATCTCTTTAATAGTATCTCCTTGTAATTCTGGATATTTTAAATCAAAGTGACTCACTTTTATGTTGAAAGGTGTGATTTTATTCATAATTTCTTCAAATTTGTACTTATTAGAGGATATAAATTGAAGACTTGTCATGATATATTTTTATTCACATTATATTTGAACTAGAGTATAATGAATTAGAGTGCTGTAGCTTAATTTTGATAGAAGGGATAAATACAGCATAGATATTTAAACAAAAGCTCTTCTACATCTGAATTAGTTAAGTTTAAGTGTTCCTCCCTTTATAGCTTCAATAACCTGTGTTCCAATCTGATCAAATGCTTCCAATACATTTAATCCTACTTTCGCAGATGTATCCATGTAATAAACTTGAAATCCATATTTCTTTGTCTTTTTGGATAGTGCGTCAGCATACTTTTCAGCTTGGGTTTGAGGTACACTATTCTTATCTCTTAGATCTGCCTTATTACCAAGTAAGATAATAGGTACAACTCCACGTCCACTATTACGCCATAATTCTTCAAGCCATTTGGTAATATTCATGAAACTGTCTTTTCTAGTAACATCAAATACACAAAGACCTGCCATCGAACCTCGGAAAAATCTTGCTCGTACACTCCTAAATGTGTCTTGACCAGCAAGATCCCAGATCTGATATGTAACGGGATTCCCATCTAGCTCTCTGTCGTAAGTAGCAAAGTCAGCTCCTATAGTCATGAGATGTTCTGCCCTGAAGCCTCTACCCATGAATCTATTCCTTAGACTGGTTTTACCTACTGCCCCATCACCTAACAAAGTTACTTTAAGAAAATATTTGGGCATAATTTGCTATTTGCCCTTTTAACTTTCTCTTATTAAGTCATTAGGATTTCCAAATGATTTTTTTTACAAAAATAACTACTTTTCTCATTATTGATTTATAATTTTACATTAGAATAAAAAATCTCTTTCAGTTTTATTTCCAATTCTTTCATCGATTTCAAAATAATTGAGTCTGAATTTTTGTATGTACAGTGCTTAGCATATATTGATTTTAATGCTTTTTTCTTAGGTAAAATATAATGTTCAATTGACTTCTTTGTGGCATTGATAGCCAAATACTCGTTTACTTTGTACTTCTCGTAAAGTTTCTTTTTCAAATTTATATAATTACTCGATGCATTTTCAAAAACCTCAATAATTAACTCAGGAGGACCCATAACACGGTTTATATCAATTATATCCTTTTTTTTACTTGATACAAAAAATATTGAGGGTAACACCACATCTTCTTCTGAGAGGACTACTTCAAATGGACTAGGAAATACACTACCTAATCTTTTGTTAAATGCAAAACCTCTCATTATAAAGTTTAAACGTGCAGTAATTTCATGTTGATATAAACTGCGAAACGAGGGTTTGTAAAGGTCACCCCCTATAATCTCTATTAGGACATTTTTAGGCCAGTCAAATATTTTTACCAAATCTGAATATTTGAAAATTACTTTATTTGAATTTTCATTAATTTCAACATCAGTCAAATTTAACATTATATCTGTCAATTTTTACACCATGCTTATTTGTGTATTGATTTCAAATTTACTTCAAATAATATTGATTATTATACTTCTTGTCTTTCATTGATGATTTTATCATCGTAATTAATTTCCTATGGCAATTATCTTAGCTATTATAAAATTAATTCACTGATGTAGAGAACAAATTACCAGTTTTGTTGATGCCTAGATGAAATATTTCAAAACATGTACTTAGTTTACCGTATTAAGATTAATGCTTGAGAACATTAGTACCGATTTTCCTGCCTATCCAAAGGATGGTATTTACCTTGATAGTGTAACAATCGGTCTTCAACCAAAAATTGCTATAGATGCTCAAAGAACATATGTTGAAAATATTGGCAATACAGTAAGAAAAGGACTTCATCGTCATTCAAGGATTACTACAGAAAAGTACATACAAGCTAAAGAGGACTATGCGACATTTCTTGGGGGAAAATCTGAAAATTATGCTTGGATCCCTAACTCTGATTATGGCTGGAATATGATAATTAATTCAATTATACATAAAAATAATAACGAGAGAATAAAATTCATAACCAGTATCTATGATCACCATTCATTACTAGCACCTCTAATTTATTTAAAAAAAAGAAATTTAATTGAATTAACATTCTTGGGTATGGAAGAAGAGTACAATTTGTCTGAATGTATTGAACTTAATGCAGATGAAAATTCAGTACTAGCTTTGAGTCATGTTTCACCGCTATTTGGACTTAGACGTGATATCTCTTCAATTGTTGACTGTGCCATCTCCAAGGGAGCATTAACTGTCATTGATTATAGTAGATCTGCAGGTCAAAATCAAATTGATTTGAAAAATGTAAGCGTTGCAATTGTGGACGGATCTCTCGATTTACTCGGACCTCAGGGATGTGGATTATTATATATTAATGAAAATTCCCTTGAAAAATTTCAAAATCCCATGCCTGGATCTGGTGGTGTCAGATTTGTGACATCTAATGATTTAGGGCAAATGCGAAATATCGAACGATTTGAGACTGGTAATCCAAATATTGCTGGAATGATTGGTTTGGCAGCTGCAATTAACTACCTTAAATCCCTTGGTAAAGATAAGATAATTTTACATAGAATCGAGTTGCAAAACTACTTGATTAAACGAATAGTTGAATTATCATCCGTAAAACTGATTGATCCTCTAATGGATACGAAGATGGGGAATCCAAATCGGGCTTCAATTTTATGTTTTAATATTGGAGAATTATCATCCCATGACATCGCTTTACTACTTGATGAAACACATAATATTTCAGTTAGATCGGGGATGATATGTACCCACCCGGGACTATTTTCATTGGGTTTAGAAGAAGTTGTTCAGATTTCAACCCACCTATATAACAGCAAAAACGAAATTGATAAATTGATTGAAGGACTAATTGAAATTGAATCGATGATTGTCAATTAAGTCATAATCTAGGTTAATAGATAAATTTTATTTTTTAACTTTTCTACTGGGTATTCCAGTGTACTTAGGAAATTTTAACACTTCTTTAAAACCAAAAGCTCGATATCTTCTCATATCACCAACTCCAGAGTGCACTATTCCAACCTTATATCCACTTATCAAGGCATGTTTTAAGGGAATCGATACCATAGCTTCTTCTATGCCCCAGTGAGTTCTCTTTAATCGAGGAATAATTGCATCATCATAAACAGCAGCGACCCCACCACCCAAAATTAATGTACTGCAAGAGATTGGTTCACCATTGAGCCAACCAAGATATTTTCTCCAATAGGAGCCCTCATCATTGAAATTGGCATCTTTGAAAATATCAAGATAGGTCTCGAGGTGATCACCTCGCAAACCAAAATGAACAGATGCGATTTCCAGCCATAATTTAATTTCTTCAAAATTTTTCAATGGTTGCACAAACAAACTATTTGGGACATCATGTTTTTCCATTTTCTCAATTTCTATACCCAAACCATTTGATTCGCCAATAAATCTAAGTGTCAAGGTTTTCAATTGCTTATCAAAATCGTTTTTATTAATTGAGGAGCTTAACCATACGTTGTAGGGTGTTGACTGAACCCTCTCAAAAAATTCGGCATAATTATTTTCCCTTACATTCGAGAAATTTTTCAATATCAAATTGTTAAATATCGGTATAGGTATTCTTGAAATGTAGGAAACAGTATCTTTACTTTCTGAATAATTCATGCTGGATGAACACATATGTTTGTAATATAATGAAAGATTTTCAATAAAGGCAATGTTTAATTTTTTAAGATCTAAATTGAATAGAAATTGGTTCACTATTTGTATATATTAGCCATTAAGATATAATAATTTAGAAATTACTGTATTTTGAAGACATTGGTCAATTATTTTTCTAGCAAATCTAATTGATTATTAAAAATCAACTCGATCTAAAGCAAATGAATAATAAATAAGAGAATCATAAACTAAGATATCAATTTGACCATTATCAATTTTCACTGCTCCAGCGAATAATAATTGAAAAATGATTGTCGAATCAATATCATTGAAATTTGCAGTAACATTTTTAATCAAAACCGTGTCATATGCTGGAATATTAGTTATATTTTCAGGTATCCACTCAATTGTCCCTACGTAGATATCAGATAACGTCTTAATATCCATTGAGATTTTCGAAATGTTAAGAGCAAATGGCAAATTGCTAGTCACAAACATTTCTAGTTCAACTTGGATATTTACACCATCGAGATCAAAATTTGATATCGAATTAATTTCCACAATATATAACGATTCATCTCGAAGTAACAGAAAATTCGTATTCACTGCGATTATTGACTCATCCACTCTGATTGATAAATCAACCTGTAATTGAATAGAATCATTATATTGGTCAAATAATTCAGACATAGCAATGTGAGGTACATCCAGTAAATTGATTTCTTGAGTAAAATTATTCCAACCATGTTCTAATATCAATTCTTCTTTTATCTCAATAGTTCCAAAAAGATAACTTTCAATTAGGAGTTTACCAGTACCAGATAAACCAAGAAATGAAGAAAAAGGATTAAATATGCCAAATTGAGCAATTCCAAGTTTTTTATTTTTTCCAATAAAATCTAAATGAGTTAGACCAAATTGCATTGACTCTTGAATTAGTTCAAAATTTAGAAAATTAGTGAATTTAATTTCCCCTTTTAGTTCAACGAATTTATAGAGTAATTTTCCTTTAAAATCTAATTTAAAATCTATTCCTCTTATTAATAATGAAAACAAATCCAAGAATGATTTTGAATTTTGATCTTCATTGTTGATCGGTAACTCAATACGAAATGTTTGATTTGTACTGAATTTTCTTTTTGTTATCGGAATTACAGCTTCGCCTAAGTACTTACTTTGATTATATAATTTAATAGATAATTCAATAGGGTTGACTACATTGGCAAGCTTACTTTCGGTGAGATTTGCGATTATTAATGACCCCTCTATTATTAGAATGTCATCATGAGCACCAATAATATCAAATCTAGTAATCGTAAAATTTGCTTTTTCTAATTCATCTTTGGTCTTTTCCTTATTATAGGTAAAAGTCACTATCCCAATGGTTATACCTGAAACAACCAAAATTGAACAAATAAGAAATACTAATAATTTCCTATTTTTTCTGATTGCTTGAAATAAATTCACTTAATTTATATGCAAAGGTCGACTTTATTAATTATCTCATAATAAAACTGAATTCCATCAAATTTAATATTGTTGACATAAGTGAAGTATAACTGAACTATACCTCCTAAATTTAAAACATAAATATTCTCAGGTACATTTTAAGTTTTCTGCCAATATCATTTACATCAAACTTATAGGTAGTTTTCGAATGATATCGTTCCCCCATCAAGTTTATGTCCTTATTGTAAGGTTGGTTTTCTGATTGTTTCACGACAATCTGACAATTCAAGTACTTAGCAAAGCCATTTCCAGTTTCATGAATTATATCGCTGTGAATCCATTTTATACCTCTTGATTTAAGATCAGAAATCAATACCTTAAGAAATTCACTTGCTACCGTTCATTCAAAGCTTTATAATCATGTACTAATTTGTACATGTTATTCCACCTAGGTTGGGAAAACAATTCACAAACCCCTCTCCTTCTATAATTTTTGTTAATACTAACTCGAATCCACGCTATTTGTTTATTTTTTTCATATTTTAGGGCTTTATGAGTGTATATCATTGAATCACCCATACCTATGAGTTCATCTGTATCTTTTGGAAATATTAACCAATGAAATTCCGCTTTAAATGGATCATGAAGTAAATACCATTTCTTGAGTGTTTCCTTCTTAAATGGAGGTTCACCTGGATTTGTCTCCTGCCTTATCAAATTTGTGTGGTTAAATATTTTTGCCCAATATGTCTCAGTGAGATTTTGTGGTTCAAATTTTATAAATCTAACTTTCAAACCCGATTTGCTGATTTTAATTATTTCTAAGTTTTCTTTTTCTAGTATTTGCAATATTGTTACTCTCGAGTAACAGTCGTCGATCCTCACATCGACGATACAACCAATAATCACAAGACTATTAGCATCATATTATTCAAAGAAGAGATTAATTCGTATCTCAATCCTATTTATATTCTCTCCAGTTCAGTTATTCCTTTTATTAATTCCATATTACATCTTTTTAAAAGAGAAAGAGATGTCTAACATTGTCATTTTTAGTAGCAAAAACATGATTGTCTTACCTCCTGATATTAATATTCTTATCTGTTTGTAAGTAATAAAACTTACTCAAACAAATGAATATAAGATAGAGAAAATTAAAACTTGAAAATTTATTAAAATTGATGTTTATCAAATAAATGTACCCTGAAATCTTGATAATCTTGAAATAATTTGATGTTTCCACAATATCTTCCGATCATTTTAATTAAACAAAAACCAAAACTACTTAGGGCAATTTTTTAAAATTATCCTGTGGAAAGTTTATCTAGTATAAGAGAAATGATTGATCTAGGTAAACTTGACATTGCATTAAAAAAAATTGAGAAAAACGAAAAAAACTCAGATATTGATAAAGAGAAACGCCATCAAAATCAACTATTAAAGGCTGAAGTCTTTATCATACGCGGAAAATATCAGGATAGTATCGCGCTTGCAAAAAATACACAATCGGAATGTGGATATTTACAATTAATAAAGTTAGACTCAATATTACTTGAATCTCAATCATTGTGGAGAATGGGTCAATTTGAACAAACCTTAAAAATTATCGAAAGTGGAGAACAAGAATTTATTAAGGAAACTGAACTTGAAAGCCCTGAGTTTGCAGAACGATACGCTGAATTTAAAAGGATTAAAGGTATATGCTACAGATTTAAAGGAGAACTAGATTTAGCATACGAATATTTCCATGAGAGTCTAATTGAATTCAAGAAACTTGGAATTAATGAGAAAATAATATCATCTTTAAATAATATTGGACTTACGTATCATGATAAAGGGGAATTAAATGAGGCATGGAATCATTATGTTGAATGTTTAGAAATGAGGGATAAAATAATCAACCAACGAGCGTTAACAACTACATATTTCAATTTAGGGAGAATACAGATTGATAGGGGAGAATTAGATTCTGCTTTAGAATATTTGATGCAATCTTTAGAAATGTCAGAAAGTTATGGTAATGCCCGAATCATTGCGAAAAGCTACGAAGCGATTGGCTTGGTATATCACAATCAGAGCAAGACAGACCCAGCTTTTGAATACTTATCCAAAAGCTTAACGATAAAGAAATCATTAGGGAATGATTTAGAAACCTCTTGGACATTGTACAGAATGCTTGATTTACTTATTAGTATTAATAAAACAGATGTTCAGACAATTTTTTTCAATGAGCTTGATGTGATTTATAAGAGAAATAATATTGATAAAATTATAAATTTGCATTACCGGCTAATCCGTGCAAGAATTTTTCAAGAAAGTAATCGAACGCTCCAAAAAGCAGAGGCTCAGAAAATTTTCACAGAGATAATGTTTGAAGAAATACTTGATTATGAATTAACTATCAATGCGATGTTAAATCTTTGTGGTGAATTACTAGCAGAGCTGCAAACAACCGGTAATGAACAGATTTTAGATGAATTAATTGACATTTTTAATAAATTAGTTGCAGTTGCAAATGAACAGAATTCCTATTCACTCATTACTGAAATGTATATACTACAGTCAAAGATTTCTCTATTAGAACTTGATTTTAATAAAGCACAAAATTCGTTATCTCAGGCATTATCAATAGCCGAAGATAGAGGTTTACACAGACTAGCATTGAAAATTTCAAACCAGTATGATGCATTATTGGATCAGATCAAGGAATGGAGAGGACTCGATTCTAAAGATACAACAATAATTGAGCGATTACAAAAAGTAGAATTGGAACAGTTTATTGCTGGTCTAATACACAAACGTTCTGACGAGGTAATTTTAGAAAAGGATCTACCCATTCTTTTGATGGTAATGACCCAAGACGGGAGTAAAGTCTACAATAAGAAATTTGTAGATGATGACAGTGTGAATGATCAGATGATTGCACTATTTCTCATGGCAATTAATAATATAATCAGTGAAGCTTTCTCCGATTCAGGTTCAGTAGAGAGATTAAAACACGGGGAGTTTATGCTAGTTAGTAAATTGGTTTCTGATCTATCATTATTATATTTATTTAAAGGGAATTCCGCATATTCTGCAATTAAAAAGCTCGATAAATTTGTCAACGAACTCAATGCAGAAAAAGATTTATGGAAAAAATTAGTAGAATTAAAAATTGAAAAATCCACTGTAAAAAGCTTGGATACCATTACACAGCACGTTTTTAACCCTTAAATCAAACACAATACTTCATCATTTAGGTAGAATGAAGCTAAAATTACGTGTTTCTATTACCCATGATTTTAGAAAAACATCAAAAATTGTTTTTTGTTCAGTCTCAATTGCAATTGAAATTTCAGTATGTAACTTATTGATTATATCCCGAGGAAGAGGAAATTTTTCATGCCCGGGATAAAGTTTTACTCCAAATATCTTCTGAGTTTGAGTTTCAAGCCGTTTTAATGTATTCAAGTATTCATCAATCTTGTCAATATCTGGTAGATATATCGTACCAGTATGAACAGTATCCCCGGTGAATAAATCTCCCATGTCTGTGAGTAGGCATATTGAGCCTGGAGAATGTCCGGGAGTATGAATCACGCTGACCTTGATTTTTCCTAAATCAAACATTTCATCACCTGATAATGGGATGCATTTTTGAGCTGGTGAAATCATAAATTTTTCTTTTTTAAATTTATCATCAAAATCCTTATTTGAATTTTTTAGAAATGAAACATTTACTGGCCTCTGAATTACATTCACATCTAATTTGTGAACAAATATGCTCTCAAATTCCGAATTTCCTCCTATATGATCAAAATGGTTATGACTGTTGATTACAATCAATTTCTTATCCTTAATTATCCGTTTTGTGGAATTTTTTATTTCTTTTAGTCCACATCCAGTGTCAAATAAAATTACAGAGTGTTGACCTATAATGAGATACAGGTTGGTATATTTTGTTTTAAATCGGGGTTCAATTTTGTCTAGCCTTTCCCTTAGCAAAATTATATGATCATTTACTCTTATTATTTCAAACCAATCATTCGCAGTTTTATCATGTTGTGTATTTGAATTCATAAGGTTTTAATCATATGAATAATTGATTCCATGTTCAAATTAATTACCACTACAAAGTTTTAAACTGGTAGCAATTTGAGAGAAATATGGTTCAACGTTCATTTAAATTATTTTTTATTCGTCATGGAGAAGATAAAGGTTCTCAAATGAATAAATTTGGAGATTATGCTCTGACAATTAATGGAGAGGCTCAGATACACAAACTTACAGAGAAATTGAATCAATACAATATTACGATGGTTTTTTCATCACCATTGAAAAGAGCAAATCAATCAGCAGAAATTATTGCCAAGCATTTTGGGTTAACAATATCAACTGATGAAGACCTAAAGGAAAGGGATGTTGGTTTGGTTAATGGGATGACTTACACGGAGGTTCAGGAAAAATATTCTGTTTTACTTAAAAAATCTGTATTTGACAAAGATTTTAAGTTTCCAGATGGCGAATCAAGCTATGATGTATATGAACGAGCAGGAAAATTTCTAAATAAAATAATCCATAAATCTGCTGGTACTTCAGAAGGAATAGTCATTGTATCTCATCCATTAATTTTGAATTACTTGATTTATCAACTATTGGAAATTGGATTTAGGGATGGATTATTATTTGCATATGAACCAGCATATATGTCAATTTTTGAATTACAGGAGGACTTCTTCCAGATGATTAAATTCTCTAATTAATGATTTATTTTTATCACACTGTTGTATCGAATAAGATTTTTAATTTATCCAAGTATTTCTTCTCACGCTGGGCTAACGGACTCAATAATTCTAAAAGTGATATTTCACCGTGAATCTCGTGTTTCGCAATTTTTTTCGACCACTCGTCTTTATCAACAAAAGTAACCAAGTTTAATAATTTAGATCTAGCTTTCATAAAATCTGATAGATTTGATTTTACTGTTTCATTTTCTAATTTAATCCTTGACATTTGATATTTTTCATCAAAATCTTTTAAATCGATTAATTTACTCTCCTCTGCCTTTAAGGCACGTTTTACTCTTCCAGAATACACTTCTGCGACTTGTCTCAAATGTATCAAAATTTGCAGAGGACACCACATATCTGGTTCGGGTATCATTAGTTGTTGTTCTCTTGAAACTTCCCAAAAT
>CAZRLL010000041.1:0-4629 GCA_964600735.1 uncultured archaeon | reverse complement strand
TGTGAACATCATCAACTGACATTTCTGTTGAATTTTCCATTCTCATTCCTATATAAGTAAGCATGATTTTTGATTTTTATGGCGATAATTTGTTCATTTTATTTAATAAACTGATATTCTACAATTCAATTATAAACTTTCAATAATTATTTGTTCAGCCTTTTTAAGAGCTTGGTGAATCTTTTCAACTTTAGTTCCGCCACCAGCAACAACGTCACCTTTACCACCTCCACCGCCACCTAAAATCGATCCTATTCCACGGATAACTTTAGAAAGATTATATTTGGATCCCTTAGTTCGGCTGGCTACTACCATTGCTCTCTCCTCAAATTTTCCAATGATGATGGCAATTAAATCTGCTTCAGCATCGGAGAACTGTGAAAATTTTTCACCCAGGATAATTAAATCTGATTGTGCTGCATCCAACTTTGTAATTACAATCCGAATAATTTTTCCTGATTTAGTTTTTAATTCTTTAGCATTGGATATTAATCCTGGAATTTTTGATTCTGCAAGTTGCTTACGAAGTTTATCAATTTTTTTGTTCTGTTCTTTCCATTCCTTGAAGAAACGCTGGGATGTCATAGGAAGCTCTTGTGGGGTGACAGAAAAGGCAGTAGCTGACTCGAGCAGTAAACTGTAGTCATTTTGAATTCTTTCAACAGCCTTTTTACCTGCAGTTAGAGTGATTCTGACAACCCCGTCCTGAATCCTTTCAGCTCCAATTATTCTAATATATCCAATATCTCCCGTTTGATTGGCATGTGTACCTCCGCAAGCTTCAACATCAATACCAGGGATTTCAATTATACGTAAATCTTTCCCGGGAACAACTCCACCCTGGTAAATGGTAAAACCGAATTTATTTTCTGCCTTATTCCGGCTCATTACATGTTTTTTGATTTTCTTATTTTCAATCACTACCGTATTAGCAATATATTCAATCTCATCTAATGTCTCACGACTAACAGATTCCCAGTGTACGATGTCCAATCTACCATGATCTGGGGTTTTATCTGCACCTGCTTGCCAGACATGTTGCCCTAAAACCTCACGAGCAGCACCTCCTACAATATGAACCGCAGTATGATGTCGCATCAATGCTAATCTCCTTTCCCAATCCAATTCAAGTTTGACCTTTATTCCTTTTTTCAATCCCTCAGGTATTCGATTTAATTTGTGAATAATCGCGGTACCAAACTTTTGACAATCAATTATTTCCAATTTATCCTTACCCACGTGCATCCATCCATGATCTTCTGCTTGACCACCTCCCACAGGATAGAAAATTGTCTCATCCAATATGACATGACCACTATCCAGTATTTCTTCGACAACTGCTTCTGCAATTTTCTTAGGCTTTGAATCATAATATAACATGGTAGTATCATATGATTTGATTTTTTCTAAATCAACCTCGTCATCTCGTTTTTCAGCAATTTCCACTTGAGGTCGATTTTGATCAACCAGTGCATAAAAATCAAGAGGAACCTCAATCTTTATTTTATATTCAAGAGCGATTTCAGCTATTGTTTCAGGTGGAATGCCCCTTGAAGAATAAAGTTCCACTAGTGTGTTATCATTTATCGTCTTATTGGATTTGAATAATTTGGAAACATGTTTTCTTCCCTTTTCTATGGTCTTATCGTATCTTTTTCTCTCAATATCAATTATTGTACCAACGTAATCTCTTGCATCTTTTACTCTGGGAAAACTTTGGGATAGATATAATGCTGATCGGGAAATTATCTCATCTAGGTCCAGCTCAAAACTAAATTGATCATTAATCGTATACAATCTCCTGATTAATGTACGAACATTATATCCGCCACCTACATTGCTAGGTATGGCACCATCGCTTAGGGCAAACGCTAAGGTTCTGCAGTGATCTCCAACAGCATATATTGCTTCAATTTCTGCTAATTCTTTATTTAGATTTGATAGCGATAATCCTAATTGATCAGCGATTCCGGATCTTGCAGATTTTACATCTTTAACCTCATTTATATCTACTAATCCAGCAATTTTAGAATAATCCACCAGTAACTCAGTGTTTACATTAATTCCAGTCTCTTTCAGTAAATAATCTAAGACTGGTCCAAACGTGGCTTCATAAATTGTTGGGGTTCCTTGAGAAAACCAAGATGTCCTCTCTGTTCCCCAACCCACATCGATTACCCGCAAATCCATCTCTTTGTAACCACTGGGTGTATTTTGATATTGCATGAAAACACTATTGACAAGCTCTGTCCCAAAGGCAAAACTCTCCAAATTTGGACCAAAATTACCCCCTCCCATCCAAATTCCTTCGACATATGTTATTTCATCAGGTTTCAACCCTAATTGTTCGGTAAGAAATTTGAAATTTAGATCAATGCAACGATCCATCCAATATCCATCGGTAATTTTTTCACTGTTAAACGCATGCTGACCGAACATGATAAAACTTGTGAGATGACGTCCAGTACGTCCAACATTATCTACATCGCTAAACTCTCCTCCAAATCTCAAACAAGGCTGCGGAACTGTTAACGGATTGGCCGGAGGAGGTAATGTACCATTTGTTACCCATGGCTGAAAGTCTGCGATACTGGCAATGGTAAAATCCATATCATCTCTCCATCTAGATACCACTGGATAAGGATCAATGGGCGTATGTCCATGTTTTTCAAAGAATGATGTTAACTTAGAGATGGTTTGATGAAAATTCCAATTTGGACCCTTTCTATGTATGAATTTGTAACCTCCTTCACAACTAGTATCACCACAGGTTTTTCTTTCTGTGTCAAGAGTCCAAAAATTATGTCCACATGCAGAGCACTGTATTCTAACATGTCCCATTTCTTGAAACAGTTCAACAGTATACTGGTCTGGTGTAAATATTTTTTGCAAATCAGCCTTGTCCATTTTCTTTAATCGGCATCTAATTAAGTCTAACAAAAGATATTTGGTTACACACATTTAGTTTCGAAAGATGATATGATAATCAATCTGATATAATTTGCTCTCTCTTAAATTTTGATTTCTATCGAAATTAATTATCAGTTGAGTCCGAATGTCTTGTTTTTATATCTTTACGATATTCAGTCTTGAGTACGTACTTTTTTAATTCCTTTGGTTAATTGAAATTGGATTAATTTGACTTATGCAAATTTACCTTTATGGTTTCCATTAAAAAGAGTCAAAAGGTTGAATCAGTCAAATTTAGAAGAAAAAGTATGGAAAAATTATATAGTTGATCGTGTTAATCTCCTAGGTCCAAATGGTAATAAAAATTTCAGTAAAGATAATTTCGAATCAAAAGAAGAATACGAAGAAAGAGGATTAATTGAAATTCAAAGTCATGTTGTATTACGATTGGGGGTTTGTTTGAATCCTAGGTTATCTGCTTGGTTTATAGAGACTGAAGGAGATCTCTTTAAATATCGCTTCATGAAAGCAAAATGGAAAGAAAAAAGATCAATAATGAATTATTTATTTCCAAAAGAAGAACTTGAACCTGTTTGGTTGGATTTAGACGAACTATCCGAGTATTTGGATGAAAATCTCAGAGTTAAATTGAAAATAACAGAATCAGCATCAATAGATTATCGATCGCAAAAAGGTATGACTCCAGGATATCAGTTAACCGATGCAGTTGGTTTAAATAAATTCATAGCAATTGATTTTAGGTATGCTACCTTTCTCTTAAAAACTCGAAAATCCCAGTTATATAAAGGTTGGATCATAGCACCGGGAGAACGGATGATAGGAACGATAAAAAATCGGTATGAAAAATTGTTAAATGATCAATTAATCGATTTTGCAGAGCGATTAGAAACAGTTGCCGGTGGTGGAACCAAAAAATTAGCGAAAGAAATTAATGAACTATTGCACAAGTTAGTAAAACCAAGAAGAGAGTATTCAATGGAAACTATCCATTTAAAAGGAAATTTTGATGATCATATTAATTATTATCCGCCATGTATCCAAGATTTAATCGATACTGTCAACAAAGTTGGTTATGTCCCCCATTGGGAGAGATTACAATTAGGATTGTATCTTAAACACACTGGAATGGATGTAGATGAACAATTGCAATACTGGTATGAAAAGGCTGTCGACAATGTCGGTATGGCATTTAGTGAATTTATAAAAAAAGCTGGTTATGTGATAAGACACATATATGGGCTTGAAGGTGGAAAAATTAACTATGATATGCCATCATGCTCAACAATACAGAACAAAATGTATTGTAGCTTTCGACACAAAGATTTAGGGAGTATTGGTGAAAAGGTGAGTTTATTAACAAAATCTGAAAATGAGGTTGAAACTAATAGGAAACGAGAAATAGGAAAAGAAATAAGTGATCTAACCTCAAGAGGCCTAGCAAATGTTGCATGTGCCAAATATCTCGAATTAATATCAAAAACGAAAATTGAAAAAATTTATCATCCCATGATTTATTTGAAATTAGCTGCAAAGTCATCAGGTTTGATTAGTGAAGAGCAAAAAGAAAAATCTGATATATCAAATGCAAATGAAGAATAACAATTAATGATAATTATAAAGTATAAATTATCTTGAGATAATGAATTTATATATTTATATATACTTGATTAAAACGGGGGTAATTTATCATTACTGAAA
>CAZRLL010000040.1:0-22310 GCA_964600735.1 uncultured archaeon | reverse complement strand
AACCAAAGATACCGATAAAGGTATTGAGGCAGTCAACATAAAGTTAGTAAAATAAAATTATCCTCGTTTAATTTCAATTATTACTCACAACAATAATTACTCACAACAATAATTACTCACAACAATAATTACTCAATCAACAAAATAGCAAAATAATTCATTTAATTAATGTCCAAAATATACTTCTTATAGTGACTTATCCCAGTAAGCCAATACAAAATGCAGATGTCCGTGAATTGGGCTGGTAACTGGTCAATGGAGGACTAACAAGGATGATGAACTCATCGAGGAACACTGGACAGATGTGCAAAATGGAAGAATGTTAGCCATGTTTAGATGGATAAAATCGGGTAATGTACTTGTAAACGAGCTAATGCAGATAAAAATACAAGGAAAAGAATTAATATTTGCATTACGACATTTTAATGATGATTTTATTGCTTAGGAAGAGAAGGAAAATCCAATAATCATGCATCTGGTGCAAATGGGTGAGCAATCTGCTGTTTTTACCAGTATTGATAATCCGAGTGGCTGGTTCATCTATGAGATTATTGAATCAGGTGACCTTAGATTTAGGGATTTAAATTCAGATGGTACTACAAGTTTTGAATTAATCTTTGAGAAGACCGGATAAAACCATAAATTTATGAATAAAATCTGATGACCTTGGTGTATATTATCCCCGTGATACACTAGTATTTACCTTTTAATAAAAAAAAAAAATAAAATGAGGATTGTGGACGAAATAGCATATTTATCAGATAAAGGCTATGAGTTCATGTCTCAACAGGATTTTATATTAGCTGAAGTATATTTTAAGGACGCGGCTTCAAAGACGTTGACGCTCCTAAAAAAGCAAAATCATGAGAATCATGAAGATATCGAGTATATTGCTAATTCACTGTTAACCTTAGCCAGAGAAGCTGGACAACAGAATTATGAAGTGGTTAAAACTATAAAAATTTCCGATTTACCTATTCTTGAACCACCGAGGATAAAGAAACAAACTTCGAAAAAAAAGCACAAATCCGCAAAACCAATTAACAATGTTCCGATTAACATCCACTTGGGTATGTCCCCCGAAAGTGGAGGTATAATAAATTGGGATCCGGTGAAATTAATGAATGGGATCATGACAATTACCGGGGGTAGTGGATCGGGTAAAACTGAAACTCTCAAGGCTTTAGCAAATAATTTGATCTCGAATAATATTCCCTGCATTGTATTTGACATACACGGTGATATAGAAACAAACACTCCAACAATTTCCTTGGATTATCAAGGGCATTACAGCATTAATCCATTGGAGCTTACTTCAAAATCAAAGGAAGATGGGGGGCCCTTACCTCATATTAACCGGATATTGAATCAATTCTCATATGCTTTGAAAAATGGTTTTTCACCCTCGCAAAATTCCTGGGTTAGAAATCTACTAAAATTCAGCTATTATGATCATGGTATAATTCAGGAGGATCCCAGCTCTTGGGAAAGGCAACCACCTGATTTTAAATATCTTCTAAACCTTATTCAAAAACCAGATGAGAAAATACTCACTTCAGAAAATCAGGAATTTATAAGATTACTCGATCTCTTCAAACCCACCACCAGATTGGCCGTAGAAAATCGATTGGCACCGATATTGGAACACCCAGCATTTTCTGGGGATAACCCAATTCCAATTGATGAAATTATCACTAAATCCTCGAGAATTCTGTTAAAGCCGTTAAATACTATCGATATGCAGTTTATTGCTGCTGATACGATAATGCGACAGATTTTTGCTTTTCTGCAATCAATGGGTCATATTTCTGATAAGGGCAATAAATTTAGGAGTTTTATTTTAATTGACGAAGTTAAGATTCTTACAGGTTTTAAAGGGAAAATGAATGATCCCTATCATATCTTAAATCGACTGGCTACAGAGGCTCGGAAATTTGGGCTTGGTTTAATTCTGGCTAGTCAAATATTCAGCCATTTCGGTAGGGATATCAGATCAAATTCAGCAACCAAAATAATCCTTAGAACCATGGATTTGGATGAAACAAAAAGATGCGCAAAAGAATTAAAAATTGATATGAAAAAATTATCCAGCATCAACAGACCAGGTGAGGGTTATATCATAACCAGTGAGGTACCCAACGCAAGACATATTCAGTTATTTACCTCGGATTGCTAATGAAATAATAAAACTCAACAAAAATTACAATTTACAATATTAATATGCAATTTTCCAAATTATTGGATTTAATTTCATTTCAATTCATCAAAATTTATTATATATTAATATAAGATAAGACTTAGCGAAAATAAACAGTGGTACCTGTCTAATCAAATAAGGAAGATTTAATTAAGCTGGAAATTTCACATGAAATTGAACCTTTCTTAATTGGGGAGATTTTTTTGAGATCAAGACGTCGAGTGTACAAAATAGTATTATTAGGAGATGGTGCAGTAGGTAAGACATCTCTCCTGAAGCAATACTTAGGGCAAGGATTTACCGGGCAATATAAAATGACACTTGGTGCTGAATTTTCTATAAAAAGAATGGGAAATAATGTTATTCAGATATGGGATCTCGCAGGTCAGCCAACATTTAGTGCGGTACGTAAGAGCTATTATGTAGGTGGGGTAGGAGCATTAATTCTGTACGATATAACGAATAGGGATAGTTATGATAATGTGATACGCTGGGCCGAAGAGATAATAACAAACACAGGTTATCCAGTTCCTTTGATGATTGTTGGTAATAAAATTGATCTAAGAGATGCCCATCCAAATTCGGTGACAACAGAAGAAGGTGTCAAATTAGCCAGACAACTCCAAGAGTTCTTGAACTGCCCAATTTCTTACACAGGAGCCTCCGCAAAAACTGGGTTATATGTCGACGGAATTTTTGAATATTTCATTAATTGGAGTACTTCTACCGGTGAACAGGAAGATGGTTTGGGTGTGACAATTCGTTCTATACCCGAGTATAATATTGAGACCAAATTAGATGGTGTAGAAAGTAAAACTTTTTCTTTGGATGAATCTACTCCTCTAGTCAAAACCGATAAGGAGCGACCATTTGTTCCTCCGATTCAGCTAGAAACATCAAAAGAACCAAATCTACCCATCCATGTAACAAAACCAGAAAAAGAAAAAATTCCACCGAAAATTCCAAAAAATATTAAAAAAGGGTCCATTCCTCAAATTCATAGGGAAAAGAAACCTAGTCAGGTTGAGTTGAAAAAACCCCAGGTGGGAACATCGGAGAAAAGCGAGCTTCATGAAGCGGTTACAGACTCACCCAACAGAGAAGGTCAAGAAACTGAACAAATTAAAAATTCTGAAGAAGCTGAAGCACAAGGGGATTCTGATAAAAAAACACAAAATGAAGAAAAAGATGATTCCTTAAGTAGAAATCCAACTCAATCCCAGATAACTCAGAATAATGAAGAGAATGAAGGTTAAATTCGAAAAAATCACGGTGGTATGTTAAAGATCGCAGGAATTAGACTCGTCAAAACACAAAATCTCGGTAAAATAATAGATTTTTACATCAATAAGCGTGGTGCATTACCTTGGATATCCCAATCAGAAATAGAAATTATCAGACACGATAATTTACTTATTTGGGTTCCAACAAAGTGAATTAAAGGAAACTCAGGGATTGTTTACTTTTTTTATCAAGAGAAAGCAGATGTAGACCATCTATATGAAAAATTGAAATCTATTGCCACAACCATACCAAAAATTAATGTAAAATACCAAATTTATAATTTTTTAGCCAAAGATCCTGAAGGAAGAAGTATTGAATTTCAGTGTTTTTTGCACGAAATTCCCCCAATTTAAATAATAAACTCAAATGATATTTTTTAATTAATCATATTGATGAGATCATTGAGTGGAAAAAGTTTACACTTCTCGTTTGCCAGATTGACCATCTGAAATCACAAAACTACAGCTAAGACTTCGAATATACTAAATACTATTAGAATATTGACCGATTGAAATCACAAAACTACAGCTTAGAGTTTGAACAGTGAAGAATAGAACTAATTGGAGATAAATAAAATGGTTGAGCTATCTGATGATCGAGATTATATTAGTAAAAAAATTTTGGAACTTGAGGATGAAATAAATACCTTGAAAAATCTCAAGTGTGATGAGGAATACTTTCGTTTGCGAAGTGAAAAGACAATAAGTAAGCGAAATAAGCAGATGATGGAAACAAAGAAAAAATCATTTGCAACCACAAGCCTCTGGGGATTATATGGCAAGGATGATATTCACCGATTTAAGTCAATGGTCTTACCCGTGTTTTCTACTACAACTGGAGCTTCCTATGATTCATTAGTTGATGCATCATTAACATTAAGTAATCAAACAATAAACGATCCGAATAAAATCTATTCACGAATTGACAATAACACCATTGACCATCTGGCAATGAAATTGGCAGCTATTGAAGGGCAGACCATCTCCGAGATCACCCAAGGTTTATGTGTGTCATCTGGTATGGCTGCTATTTTTCTAGCTACAATGGCATTTTTAAAGGCAGGTGATCATTTTGCATGTTCTAGCAGAATATATGGAGGGGCAGAACAACTATTCAATATTACTTATCCAAAAATGGATTGGCAAGTCGATTGGGTACCCGAACCATGGAATCTCGATCGATGGAATGAAAAAATTACCTCAAAAACCAAATTCCTATATGTGGAAACTCCATCAAACCCAGTATTGTTTGTGGCTAATCTGGGTGAATTGGCAAAAATTGCCCATGATAATGGTATACCATTAATTGTAGATAGTACTATTGGCTCACCAGTACTCATCAGACCATTAGAACATGGTGCTGATATTGTAATCCATTCAGTCACAAAAATAATGGGAAGTAATGGTAGAGCAATTGGGGGCGTAGTAATTGCAAAGGATCAAATCGTAACCTCCGTGGAGAATTATCAGGATAATTTTGTTAACAAATTGAAACATGGCGAGTATAGAAATCTTGGACCTTGTTTACATCCACCATCTGCTGCAGCTTTGTGGGATAATTTGAATTCGCTTGAAATTCGCTTAAAGTATGTCTCTGATAGTACCCTAAAAATCGCCAAATTCCTTAGTACCCATGAAAAAATTGAAAATGTTAACTATCCCGGATTAAAATCTCATCCACAACATGAACTTGCTAAATCACAAATGAAATTTATTGATGGAACGAATGGTTATAGTCATCTATTGTCTTTTAATATCGATGGTGACCTTGCGAAAACCAAGAGATTTGCTAATTTATTAGAATTTGGATTACAGGTAACTGACCTTGGTCGAGATTATACAACTTGGATCCACAGTGCATCAACAACTCATGGTCAAATGGCTAGTGAAATGAGAAACCTTTCAGGGATTGCTGATAATTTAATTCGGTATTCAGTTGGCTTGGAGGGACCTGATGATGCTATTGCTGGATTGGACACTGCTTTAAATAAGTTATAAATTTAGGGAAAAGAGAAATAAGAGAATCTTATTTTTTTTTTTAATCGCTTTAATATGTATATACAAAAATGATCATATCATATCATATCATATCAAAATGCTCCAGCTTTATTATATCTGGATAAATTGCTTATTTTGAATAGACAGATATTGCATATAAAATCTCAATACTCATATAAGATGATATGTCATGTAATTAAGGTGGCCCATGATGTTTATTCGGAGAAACTCGTTAAATAGTATCAAACACATTGGAACGGACGAAAGGAAGGAAATGTGTAAAATGATTATGATGGTGATGATTAGATTATTCTGAAACTCGCTTTTATTGGTTTTGGATTAGTAGCTCAGGGTCTTGCTGAAATTTTAGTTAATTCAAAAGAAGAATTAAAAACAAGAAGCGATTTTGAATTTGATATAGTTGCAATCTCTGATAAATTAAAAGGTTCAATTTATGATCCTTCAGGCTTAGATTTGGAAAAGATACTGGATACAATAAATGAGAGTGGCAATTTAAATAATTATCCTAATCCAGTTGAAGTTGGATGGGACAGTATTAAAACAATTAGTCAATCGAATGCAGATGTCATTATAGAAGTAAGTTGGACCGATTTGACTACCGGTGAACCTGCAATAAGTCATGTAAAAACCGCGATTAAAGCTGGAAAGCACGTAGTTATGACTAATAAAGGCCCTATCGCTCTTAAATTGGACGAGTTGCTTGATTTAGCAAATAAACACAGGGTACATTTGCGATTCGAAGGAACAGTTTTATCAGGGACACCAGCGATTAATTTGGGCAAGTATAACCTTCAGGGATCCGGACTTACTGAATTTCAGGGAATATTGAATGGAACAACTAATTACATACTTTCAGAGATGGAAAATGGTCTCGAATATGTCGATGCGTTAAAACGGGCTCAAGAATTGGGTTATGCTGAAGTTGATCCTACCGGTGATGTGGAGGGTTGGGATGCCGCTGGGAAGGTCGTAATCCTATCGAATATACTTTTTGGAAAAAATATTTCACTGGATGACGTCGATAGAGAGGGTATTACACAAATAACAAAGGAAGATATTGAACTCGCATCGAAAGAGAAGAAGAGATGGAAATTAATTGGTAAAGCCCGGATAAATTCCACTGGTTCTCTTTTTGCATCAGTGAAACTCCAAAAGATTGATCTCTCTGAACCATTAGCTAGCGTTATGGGTCCGACAAATGCATTAATGTTTACAACAAAATTCCTTGGGGATGTCACCATTGTTGGTCCTGGGGCAGGAAAACTAGCCACGGGATATGCCCTTCTCACAGATCTCTTGGATATAAATCGAATAATTCAATACAAACAATCTGGATGAACTAGATGCGATGCCATTTGGAGGTGTTAAGAACTCTGGACTGGGAAGAGAGGGAATGTTCTTTACGAATTGGTCGAGTCCTAAATAATATGTTTCAATTTGGGTTAATTATTTTAATTATTGATAAAAAGCGCAATATGGATTGATACCTTTTGATTTATTATTCATTAAATTTCATATTCTCTATTTTTCAACCAAGTAACTCAATTTGTAATCAAAAGCATCCATAGATATCAGGTAAAAAAGTGCCAATACAATTTCCTCCTCTTCTAATTCAGTCCCCTTTTTCAGTTCATCCCCTAAGATTTTTTGAATATCAACCATACTAAATTTATCCTGCTCACATAGCTTTCTTGCTATGGATCTTAAACTTTCATGATCTAATCCTATTAATGTAATTGCAGTCCCATGATTCGCAATCATTTCCATTGTTTTTTTATCTGGGATTAGAATAGTTGCCTTATCGATTAAAATCGTGATAATTACTTCATCATTATAGGTAATACATCGATGCACGTGATGGTCAATATATCGTAGAACTTCTGGTATAAGATCAATATGCAAGGATGAGGCGCGTTCAATAGAATTACAAAATGATGTTATCCAACTAATCATATATTCCATAATTTCAGGAGAATCATCATCAATTATTGGATTTAAGCGACATGAAACGCTTCCAAGTTCAGAAACAATTGAAATATCCATTTCCTGATTTTTCTCATTAATTGTCTCATCAATCAATTCAAATTTCAATCTCTCGGATTTTAATTCTAATTCCAACCTATTCCAAGAATCCCAAGCAAATCGAGTGGTTAAATTTTTGGTTTTTATCCCAGGCATGGGAATGGAGGGTCCAGAACTTACTGGTGATTGTGGTGCTTTAACTTTCAAAACATTATTTGTCCTCACATGAAAATTGGGATCAACGAAGAGCTTTATTCCATGTCTTTTTTTTCCTTCTTTATCCACGTGTACATCAATATAGGAAGCTAATCCATTGATAGTTAGTTCTCTGCGATTTAAATGTACATCAGAATCTATGCTTAGATTTCTAGTCTGTTTACAAGATTCACAAAGATAACTAATTAATCTGATGTTTTCAGAAGGAGCGGACACAATATTTTATTTATTTCAGCATCTAATATTTATCTTTATTTAGTCCTATCCGATCGATTGATAAATGGTGCAATAAATTGATGGATGCGTTAGTGCATAAATTCTTAAGCTTGGTGGAAATAAAGAAAATAAAAGTGCAAATTCCAGTAGAATTTCAATCCATTTTAATTTGATGCATTATTAGTAATGATTGGAATGAGTGATTTAGATTACTTAAAGGATTTATTGAAAAATCTGGGTATTGAAAATAAACTGGATCTAGTATTGAAAAAAAGTAATGTATTTGGTCCAACTACAAAATTCTTTGAGGATAAACTGATATGGCTCGATTTAAGCAACTTAGGTATAGAGGAGTTACCTGAACAAATATTTGATCATCTAACAAATTTGCAAGAATTAAAACTTTTCAAAAATGAAATAAGTAGTTTACCGAGGGGAATATTTGACAACCTAACTGAATTGACTGAATTACATCTTAAAGATAATAAAATCACACAAATAACCAGAACTCAATTTACTCAGCAAGGAAAGCTACAAAGATTATTCTTAATGGGAAATCCTTTGCCAAATAATCAAGCACAAAATTTCATTACGGGACTGGATGTAAGGAATTTTCTGAATCAACTACCAGAATGAAAGTTCGATAACTAATTATACTTGAAAATACTTCGAAAAAATTTGGATGAAATCATCTTCAAGATGATAACATGCAATTGAAGCTGCACCTTGACAAGCAAATCCAATTTTATCAGCAAATACCAGGACTGCCGTGCTGTAATTCATTCCCAAATCATTCTTAATTGAAAAATCAGCGTTGGTTTTTTTATCATCCGGAAAAATCCATAAAGCATTTTCATCCTTTCTTAATGTTATTGCCCCATCAGCTGCAGATCTAACGGCTAGATCCCTTTCGAAAATTCCATTGCTTTTTATTTTGTGATTTAGCAGCACAAGAACAACCTTTTTCCCATCTTCTATTAAATTCTGAGAAATTTTGTAATTTTCTTGATCAAAATATAATTCAATTTTATCCTTTAATTTGTTCGAAATTTCTCTTCCTTGCTTTGTCAATCTTGTACCCGATCTTCCTGATGATTGTCCAGAAGTTTTGCCTAGTGAATTATCGACCAAAAGATTAAGTAATACTCTTGTTTTTGCAAGAGTGATTCCCAGATGGTCAGACAATTTATACCTGCCGGATGAGGATTTATCAAGCAGTGAGAACAATAACAATAAATCAGTCAATTTATGTCTTGTTCCTGTTTTTGAGTTCATTTTAGTTGTTTATCCATTTTAATATTGATTTTATCATTTATTTAATATTTTTTTTTATAACCATGATACTTAACAGTAATCCCATAGATATTATGATAAATCCAAAAGGTGATACTTCAGTCGTTTGGGAAGTGAAGTAGCTGGTATCTCCGTCAATGGATTGTATTTCAATTTCTAACAAATAACCCCAAAATGTTGTTCGTGCAAAAAGCAATAATCCATGATCCTTTTCATAAATTAGCACTGTTTGTTGATCTCCAACATCAAATGAAACTACAACGATTTCAATATTATTCCCCAGATAGCTATCGATCAAATTGGTTTTAAAAGAACTCTGATTTAATTCTAATCCCTCAAATTCTGAATTAACTTCACCCCAGGAATTGTTTACAATAAATCCAAATTTTCCTAACATTGGATAATAACCCAGAATTAAATTATCCTCTGTCTCAATATCCTCAATATTTTGTCTGCTCAAATTTCCAATTTCTAGGCTGATTATTGATTTTTCCATGTTATGGATGGTTAAATTGACGTAAGATCCCACTGAGATTCCATAACTGATGTTTTTGCTATAACCGTCATAATACCAAGCATTTGTACCGTTATTGGCCTCATTTACTAGATAAACTACTTCGGTTGGATCCTGCCATAAGACTACTGCATTTACATTTGCAAAATAAAAGTTAAACATAGAAAAAATAAAAATGAATAGTAAAGCATTTTTGAGATAATACACTAAGTACAAATAATTTCTTAGTTTATAGGTTTTTTCACCTATAACCTGCTGTCTTCCAGCTGATTTTAGCGTCGATTATTGTTGCTTTCAATCATAAATTTGTTGCATTTTGCAAATCGTTGAATACACCTCTTTTGACATGAAATCAGTGACTATTTTCAACAAGGTAGAGGCTGTAATATTTGATTGCGATGGGGTTCTGGTTGATAGCGAGAAAATGAGTTGTAATGCCTTAAATGTGGTGTTTGAAAAAGTATATAACATTGATATTGGACACGATTATACACCAGTGGTGGGAACTAGTTTGAATTTTGCATTGCAATATTATTTGGATAAATTTGAATTAGAAACAGAAAATATGGAGTACTTATCACAAATGAAAGAAAAATCCTATATTGATATGGCGGAAAAATCACTCACTAGTTTTACTAATTGTGAAAAATTCCTAAAACTGCTTATAAGTAAAGGAATAAAGTTAACAGTGGCCTCATCGGGCAGTATGGATAAAATTAATTTTTCGTTGAAAAAAGTAAATTTGATACATTATTTCGATGTAATTATTTCTTCTTCTGAGGTTAAGTATGGAAAACCAGCTCCTGACTTATTTGTACTAGCTGCGAAAAAAATTGATGTTAAACCCTCCCGGTGCCTTGTAATTGAGGATTCGATCAATGGAGTAAAATCTGCAATTAAAGCTAGAATGAGAGTAATTGGATTTCCTGGCTCATTTTCTAGAGTACAACTGGAAAATGAGGGTGCGTTATATGTAAAAAATGGTTATGAGGAATTAATTCAGCATTTGTCAATATAACAACTTCCTCAACAAAGAAATAGAAAAGTAAAATTTTATGATTTAAGATTACAATGAAGATGATTTAAGTGCGTAAATATCACCAGGTAAAGCCTTATTGAAGTCAAAAATGGAGGAACTGAATATATCATTAATCAACACAATAGAAAGCATATAAAATATATCCGTGAATTTAATTCAGGATTTACTCGGATTGGGGAAACATCTTTCCAAACCAAAACTAAATTCGAGGAAGATTTCCATAAATTTTCCATTTAATAAGATAAAATTAGCAAGAATTAAAGATATGATATTATTATTAAGACGCATGGGTGATCTAAGTTTTGGAGTTCAAATCGAACCTCAATTTGGTTATGATTTGAAACAGATATATGATATTTTGGAAGCTGCTGAAAGAAATGGTTTCACAAATGCATGGTTTTCTGATCACTTCATGATGACTAAAGAGAGTACTGATTTAGTTAGCTATGAATGTCTTACCGCGATGATGGCTGCAGCTTCAAAAACTGAAAAATTACGTATTGGAGCACTTGTTTTTTGTAATTCTTATCGTCACCCGGCAGTACTCGCAAAACAAATCGCCACTCTGGATCACTTTTCAAAAGGAAGAATCGAATTTGGATATGGGGCTGGATGGAAAGAATTTGAATATAAAGCCTATGGGATTGATTATCCTTCTGCTGGAATAAGGATAAAACAACTGGCTGAAGGAATAGAGGTGATAAAGAAACTCTGGACAGAGAAATATGCTGATTATGAAGGGAAATACTACAGATTAGAAAAAGCAATTTCTCATCCTAAACCATTACAACAGCCATACCCCCCGATTTGGGTTGGTACAATGGAGGCAAAACCAAAGATGTTAGAGTTAGCTGTAAAACATGCAGATGGGATTAACATAGCTTGGAGTTTTTCTCCGGATGTTTACCAAGAAAAACTTGCACAGATTGATGAATTCTGTAAGAATCATGGTCGAAATCCGAATTCCTTGCTAAAATCATATGGTGTATGGACAAGATTATACAAGTCGGAGGAAAAAAAATTAGAGGCCTGGAAGCTTATATGTGAGAAACGTGGATTTACAATGGAGCAATTGGAAAAGAGATTGGAGGGCTCATTACACGGAACATCACAAGAAATCTTGGAGAAATTAAGAAAATATATCACACTTGGAATAACCCACTTTATCTTTATGTTCCCAAAAGGAAATGAAGTTGATTCAATGAAAATTTTCAATGATGAAATTCTACCAAAATTAAGATAATCTACTTCATAGAGTGCTTAAGAACGCAGCATATTCATTCATTATTTTCTTACCTTGACCTCTCTTCAATACTGGAGACGTGTGATCATATGGGAAATCAACCAATTTACTGGTTTCGATCCATTCAGAAAGTAATTTGGAGGCTTCAAATGGAACAATTTCATCATTTTTACCATGCATTAATAAAGTGGGTTTAGTTATTTTTTTCATCGCGTCAATATATTTTTCTTTTTCATCACTTTTTGCCTCTATTGTATAATGTTTATACAGTTCCATAATATTCCCAATCAATGTACCAACCAACATTGGCTCTAATTTGTTCCGTACGACCCAATTTGTTATTTTCTCCATAAACGAAAGGCGAGATACAGATTTATTCTTAAATATAGTGGGCAAGAAAACTGTATCGTAAACCAATTTGTAATTGCTTTTATCCACGGGCAAGTGCCATATACCTGAAATCCCCTTTATATATTGTACTCTTTTCGAAAATTCTTTCCGGGATTTTTCTCCTGTACCTGCAGCAAGGTTTGGGTTACCATAACCCGCAATAGATGCAACTCTATCGGGGTTTCCAGCTGTAACTAGAAAACTGATTAGCGATCCCTTTGAATAGCCAAAGTGGTGAGCTGATTCTAATCCAAGTTCGTCCATCATTTCAATATGTTGACGAGAAAATTCCAATAGATCGATCTTACCATTATAAATTTCTTTTGTTGAGTCCCCAAAACCGACATAATCATAATGACAGAAAGAGAATTTTTCTTTTACTGCTTTTCTCAGTGCTGGAAATAATACTGGATCAAATTGCCTGTAATTAAATATCGATCCGTTTACAAAGATTATCATAGGTTTCGATTGATCGCCCGTAATTCTATAGGCAATTTTCGAACCATCTTTAATCTCAATTTTACCCTCAATCATTATTATATTTGAGACATCGAGAAATCGTTAATCAATATTGTTAAAAATATACATTGGATTGTTTCTTTCAATCCAATATTCCTCTCAAGTCCCTAAGTATCGTATATAATCTTCTAGATCATCGATATTTGTTAATTCAGCATTAGCATCAGTGAATTGTACAATAGTGAAAAATATTGATCTAAGATCCTCAAATGTCAGGATTTGAAAGGTTAGGTTTTTTAAATGCCTCAATCTTGCCTTTATCCCTCTAATTAAATTGTTTACATCAATTTTATTTATCTGATATAATTCACCAATGTCGGAAATTGATTCCATTGGATTGATATCATTCAAATTTAGAACTTCTGAAACCAAGTCATTTTTTCCTGCAGATTCTAAATCGTTGACCAGCGTTAATAAACTGCTTGCTAGTTTAGCAAATGCTAAGGATACTTCTTTAAGTTCCTCTGAATTCTGCGCTCGAGCCACATAGGACATAGTCCATAGAAATTGTTCTTTTGGGTCACTGGAGAGCCTCAAAAGTGTCTCTGCAAATTCAGTAATATAACCCAAATCCTCCGGATCTTCCACAATTGATGTATGCAATGAGGTTAACCATGAAATGCGACCAGTATTTAATAGGCGTTCTACATCTTGTTTTACATCTAGAGGCGAGAATTGACTTCCATTTATGTGATCTCTCAATTTAATTTCCTTATTCTCATGAAAAATATTTGAAATAGTGATAAATAAAGGTAGCTGTAATCCAATTGTCTCAAAATTTTTTGCTGCAGAATTACGAATTATGTTAGCCAAATTTGATAGCAACTCAAGATAATGTCTATTAATAACTTTTATTATGGATTTTTTTGCCTTTTCAATGTTAATTAAATGTTCTGCGATCAATTCCTTGCCATCAAGAGTAGTTTGGAGCAATGCTTGATTTCTCTTCCATTCAAAGCTTTTCGTGATCTGGTCTAGATTATCCTCTGCCTTTAGTTGTAATTCTTTCAGAAATTCTGATTCGATTTCCTCTTTACTTTTCATATCAGATGGATCCAAGATGAGTGCATCATGCATTAGTATATTCAAATCAAGGATTTCTACTCTAACTACATCAATGTATTTGACTACTTGTTTTTTATGGGAAATAATCAAATCGATATTTGAAACCAAATTCAATGAATCATTTATTTTTTCCAGTATTGTCTCAATCTCACCTTCTAATATCAACAAGTTTTGTTTTGGTACCTCTAGAAAAATTTGCATTATATTTTGATATTTTGCATGAAATGAAACTAATCCCTGTTTGAAATCTCCTCCTCCCCTATATACGCGGTTCCTTACTATGAATTTATCATGATTCTTAATGAAATCAAATAATTCTGAGATTGACCTGAATAGGTCATTAAGCGAAGACATGCCTGTTAAACATATATTTATTCAATTAATATAAAATATTCTTTTCCGCTGATTAGCTGGTAATGATTATTTTGGAAAAAGAGTTAACAATTATAAATTTAAGAGTTTTGTCTCATTAAACCAATCGATTACGCTTTGTTTAATCGAGTAGTTAGGGGTGAAATTCATATCATCGGTTATTTTGTCTATATTCAATGTCCGATATGAGCTGAAAGACCGAATTCTATACCTAGATAAATTTCCTACACTTGACTTTCCTCTTATTTTATCAAAAATTTCAGCTAGTAGTCCAGCAAACATAGCTAAGAGATAAGGATATTTCTTTCCATATGGTTTTGCAACCTGTAAGACCTTACCAAATAAATTTACAAATTCTTTATGTCCAGTAACACTCCCCTGAACATTATAAATTTGCATTTCAGTCTTAACTTTTAAACTAGATTGTATCATACATCGGGCAAGATCGCGTGCATCAATAAATCCAAAAATTCCATTTCTGGAAACAAAAGGCATTTTATGCTGTTTTATTCGTTTAGCAAATTCCAAGAGAAAATTTTGGTCATATGGTCCTCCAATGATTGGTGGTCGGAAAATAGTCCATTTGACATTCGCATTTTGTATAATATTTTCGCCCTCTACCTTGGAATCTGCATACGTTGACCGAGGTTTATGTGAAGAATCCTCATTAAAATCCCCAGTTTCACTAAAACCATAAACTGCAATGCTTGAAACATGTACAAAACGGACTGCCTGTAATTCTTCTGCTTTTTTTATCAATTTCCTGGTTCCTTCTATGTTCACATTATGCATCGTTTTAGTTGATGCTCCTGAAACAGCAGCCGCGCAATTAAACCAAATTGCATCAGTCCAACCTTCAAAAATTGAATAATTTGAGTAATCGGAGGTTAAATCAAATGATTGAATTTTTATTTTTTTATTTTTTAATGTTTGAAGTACAGTATCATTTCTACCCAAAGCTAGAATTTTGGTGAACCTTCCCGAACATTCACCGACTAATATTTCATTGATCAGGTGTCTTCCAACCAATCCTGTTGCTCCAGTAATAATCGCTTTCAATCAAAATAAATCCAAATTATATGTTTTACTATTTTTTGGAATTGTTTTCCATTTAATCCTGAAATCATTGATAAATTGATACAATAACTATCACTGGACAAATGCATCGTGACAAGATTTATCCATATATACCGTTAAACTATCGTCCTCAAGTAAACAAACCGGATAAATGCGGGGATCTTTTGACGTTAATGCCCTCTTATACACCTTCCCCTTTTCTTCTCCAGTAATTATTAGAATTTTATTTTTAATTGGTATTAAAATCCTAGGTGTGAGGGTTATTCTAAATTCTGATTGCGAAAGAACTTGAGCAAAAATGATATTTTTATCAAAGTTATTGTTTAATGAAATTTCATATTCCTTATTATTTGGGAATAGGGAGGCAGTATGTCCATCATCACCCATACCTAAAATTGCTAAATCAATTGAATTTTTATGGAATACCTCAAACAACTCGTTAATTCTCATTTCATATTGATAAACCGCTTCGCTTATATTTGACATATTATCTGGAGTTGGCATCGCCAAAAATTTATTTTGATGATTTTTGATTGAAGAAAAGCATTTTTTTATCATATTCTGATTACTTCGTTCATTATTGCTATTCACCCAGCGTTCATCCACTTGAATGAGTTTCAAATTATTTAGATCTACCTCTGATTTAACCTTGTTTAATTTTTCTGATAAATTTATGTAAGATTTTCTTGGTGTTTCTCCCCCCGATAATGCGATAATGCAGTTATTAGTCAAATTAATTATTTCTTTAATTTTTTTTAATAATATCTCTGAGACCTTTTCACCTAGCACATCCACATTATCATATACAATTAATTCTGGCATCTGTTTCAACCTTACAACTTGTAAGAAATATGTAAATTTTCTGTAATACGGTCCTGAAAAGACGGAAAATCGCAATTATTTCTTTGCATTTGAAAAAATCACCATTTAGTGTGTTTAATGACATCGAAAAATACACAAATTGGATTGCCTTTAAATATCACTAATCCCAAAGAATATTGAGGCTAGAAATTTGGATAGCAATCGGACAGAGATCATGGATTACATCTTGAAAGGTAACGAAATGATGCGACGTCATGCTGAAGAACGACATAGGGTATTAAAGCAAATTATTATTTTAATAAATGAAATGGAAAGTAATAGTTCACCGGAGGTTAATGATGCACTGCTTGAAGCAGTATCAATTCAAGATGAGATTGATAATTTAGAATCACAAATTCTAAGTAGCGATGATAGGCAACTTTATTTCAAATTGAACCATTTAAATAAGATGATAAAGATTCTTGATCAACGTGAAGAGCGTCGTGTTGAACTGATTGATAGTGTTATGCAAATAGACGCCAATTTATTGGCTCGTGATGAGTTAATCGACATAATGAAAGAATATGTCGATATGGAAGAGGCAGCAATTCACAGGCTGGTTGCTGAATTATCAGAAGCTCAAACCACCATCGAAGAATATAATGCTCAATTGAATACTTATGAAAAGCTGTCCAAACATGATCCTCGTTTCAAAGCTCTTGAAATCATAAATAAACATCCTCAAGGTATGAGCAAAAAACAACTTGCATTCATGTTAGGAACTTCACAGTATGAAGCTCGTAAAGTCATTACTGAATTGACTAATTTCGGAATGATTGAGAGTCGTAGTGATGATAGTGAATTAATACATTCGTCTGAAAGTATTGAAACCGGAGTGCCAATCGATCTACCCGACCTTGAAATTAAAAACACAAACTAATAAATAAAATAACTATGATTAAATGATTTTTATTTTAAGTACAATGAATTCAACCAATTTATGGATTTTAAACTTAGCGAAGATGAAGAACTAGTACAGAATATGGTCAGGGAAATTGCTCAGGAAAAATTTTCCAAATACGTGGATGAAACTGATAAAGAATCACGCTTCCCGAAGGAAAACATTGATGATTTGGCTGAGCTGGGATTGCTGGGCAGTTTAATAAGTCCTGAAAATGGTGGTGCTGGAAGCTCAACTATTACTTATTCTATAATATTAGAGGAAATCGCAAAGATTTGTGCATCAACCAGTGCCATCGTATCTGTTACCACTATGGTCGGGCTAGCAATAGAAAAAAATGGAACTTCAGAACAAATTGAAAAGTATGTTCCATTAATTGCCGAAGGAAAGACTCTTGGTGCATTTTGTTTAACCGAGCCCGATGCTGGGAGTGATCCTGCAAGTATGAAAACCACTGCAATCAAAGAGGGAGATAGTTTTATTTTGAATGGGCAAAAATTATGGATTACAAATGCAGCACACTCGGATATTTTTTTAATTATGGCAAAAGAGGATCCCAAACTCGGAAGAAGGGGGATTTCGGCATTTATTCTTGAAAAATCACAAATTAAAGATGGAACGATGACAATCGGTCCACCAGAGAAAAAAATGGGATTAAATGGGAGTCATACATGTGCAATTTTTCTTGATGACGCTAAAATCCCTGAGGTGAATAGGATTGGAGATATGGGTAATGGTCTACCCATTGCACTAAGAAGTCTTGACACTGGGCGGATTGGGATAGCCTCACAAGCAATAGGAATAGCGCAAGCAGCTTTTGATGCCTCAGTCGACTATGCAAAGGAGAGAGAACAATTCGGCAAACAAATCGGTAAATTTCAAGGTATATCCTTCAAAATTGCCGATATGAAAATGAAGCTAGATGCTTCGAGATTATTAACCAGAAAGGCTGCTTGGTTAAGTGATCAAAAAATTAATCACACATTGGAGAGTAGTGTCGCTAAGGCATATTCTACTGAAGCAGCGTTTGATATCACGTCTCAAGCTATTCGAATCCATGGAGGAATGGGTTACAGTAAAGAGTTAATATTAGAAAGGTGCCACCGGGATGTGATTGCCACAACGTTGTATGAAGGAACTACAAATATTCAAAAAATTGTAATTGCACGTGAGTTAGGACTCTAAAGCCCCTAGTTTTATCATACACTAAATTAATGTGTTCCAAGCAATTGATTTATTATTTTTTTGTAATTTATATGTAAGTTCAAGGCCACGACCAATTGAAACTGCCGCAGAATTACAATTGTTATGACTTCTAACATAATCGATATATCCTTTAAGGATGTCTTCATGGCTTATTGTGTTATCTGCCACAATTAGCCCTCCATCCACTATTTTGTCAAAGATATTTTCGAAATGAAATATATAATCCTCCTTTTCAGCATCTAAAAATACAAAATCAATTTTCTTTGGTATTTTTGATTTTGCGGTTATTGGGTTATCGTGAATTAGGGTAACAAATTTACTTAAATCTGCTGATTTGATATTACGCATTGCTTGATGGTATCGCCATTTGGACACCTCAAATGAGGTCACATGACCGTTCATTCAAAGTTTTATAATCATGTACTAATTTGTACATGTTATTCCACCTAGCTTGGGAAAACGGAAAACCATCCCAGTTTGCATATAGCAGCATTATGGGTTGAAAAATCGACTTCATGCAAAATTTGGATTTAAATTGAAGTTGATTTGAAATTCATTTCAGGGAAAATTATTGATAAAATTGATTATTTCACCTAAATTATTTACAACCTCGACTTCAGGATACGCTTTGTACTTGCCAGGATTTTTCCTGTGAGCAGATACTCCAGTTGCGACTATGAGCGCAGGAATATTTGAATTTAAAGCTCCAATAATGTCGGTCTCAAACCTATCCCCTATCATAACAGCATCTTTGTTGGATATGTTAAAATTATCTAATATATATTGATAACCCCACTTAGCAGGTTTACCCAAAATTATTTCGGGTTTTGTACCAGTACTTGCTTCAATCGCAGCAATCATACTTCCTGCTCCAGGTTCCAATCCACGCGGTGTAGGGACGTTTTTATCTGGGTTCGTTCCGATAAAAATTGAACCATTTCTTATGTGTCGAGTGGCAATAGCTAGTTTATTATAGGTTAAATTTCTATCCATGCCGACTATTACCGCATCAGACTTTTCCTCATTACATTCTATGCCCGATTTTTCAAAAACCTTTAGTAAACCTTCCTCTCCCACGATAAATACTGTATTGATATCATTATTGAGACAGTAATTAACCGATAACAAACTCGAGGTTACAAAATCATCAATATCAAATCCCAGATTTGCAAAATATTGATGAAGATCATATGGGTCTCTTGTTGAATTATTTGTGAAGATTACTGTTTTTTTACCGAGTTTTTTCAATAAACTAACAAATTCAAGTGCATAAGGTAAGAGAGTATTTTCTTCCACAAGAACTCCATCTGCATCCAATATAACCAGTTTGGAATTTTTTATTTGATCAAGTATCGAATTTTCCACAATTAATACTTAAATCATTTGAAGAAATTATTTTCGAATATATCATCAAAAATAATCATTGGTTAAACATTAATTTGGTTTTGACAGTAATGGTCATCCAATGAGTAAAAAATAAATCAATAATTGTAGGTGTAAGTATTAATTGTAACAAATTATCAATGAATATTATTTTAATAAATATCTTTACCCGCTCTTTTGGCATTACATACCAATTTCTTCATAACTCCTTCATTCAGTTGGTTTTAATACATTAACTCAAATCCTTAGAAGTATTTTTTTAATTAAAAGTGACTAACGAATGTTTCCTAAATCCATTAAAATTAAATTGGTTTTTGGCTAATATATTGAATAGAGAATAATATGAACTAATAAACTAGTTTACAAACTTTAAGATATTTTTAATATTAATGTGATCATTCGATTTTTCCAAAAAACTCTCGACTATTTATATCTGAAAATGTGAATCCGATCGTTTTAGTTAAAAACACAAGTTATCGATCGAGCATATAGTAAGGAGAAAGAAACCATTGCTCTTAACAAAAATCAAGATAATTATGCTTGTTATCATGGTGACTTTAGGATTATTTTTTGTGCCAAATTCAAGTCACGCAGATCTAATAAGCTTACCTGAAATAAAGGGAGGGAATCCTTCCCCCATCGTTGATGGTAATATAACAGCTGTAGAATGGCAGGATTCAGTCACCTTAAATACTACAATAAATGGACAAAATGCATCAGTTCGAGTAGTAAAGGATGATACAACGCTATACATTGGTTTCAATTATACAACTCCAGATTTCGTGTTTGTAAATGATACCATCCCGATCAATTCAACAGTCGCATATAATAATGCAACTCATGATTGGTTAGTCTTGCAGATAGATAATAATCTAGATCAACAAGAATTGGGTACTGAAAGTTCACCAGATGATGCAATTGTGATAGATCAGTATAACTCCAGCTATTTCGATGGATACTTTAATGGAAATTTAACGCATCCTGTTTTTTCAGATCTGAATAATTCAGGAACAGAAGATTCGAGTGCAATTCGTGCGAATTATTCGGTTACCGAGGGCATACAAGTTGTTTACGAATTCACCAAAACTCTCGAGAGTATTGATACCAATGGATCGGATTTTAGATTAAGTAAGGCAAGGATATTACAGTTTAGATTTATTTCTTGGCTGAATAAAACTGCTAATGCAACTTTGGTCGAATCTGAAGAACCAACTGAATGGTTGACTCTTAGGTTAAACGAAACTGGTTCTGGTATTGCAACTAAAGAGGCAGCAAAAACAAATATTAGATTATCATTAGAAAAAGTACCAGAAAATGAATTCCTAGGCTTACCAACTGTTCTATCTCAATATGGATTTGGATCCTTAAGTGATCGAGCCGGTAATTTTTCTTTTGAAGATCAGGATCTTGTTGTTTTAATTTTGGGTAGTGAGAGTACAATAACAGCCCTTGAATTAGATAAATTATCATACTATGCAAAACTTGGTGGTCAGGTTTTAGTGTTCTTATCTGATGAAGATACCACTTCGTCAGAAACTATCGCCAATGAGTTTGGACTGACATTCTTGCCCAATTCAGTTATTTTACCAGGTGTGAATAATAATCCAACTCAAAAAACAATACGAATGCCTGGGAGTGCCATTAATAGATCATTGCCTTTTAGTGTGGGTCCAACACTAGTGACGGATCAGGAAGTTAATGACTTGGAATTCAGCTCCAGTGCCCTTAACATCTCAAATTTACTTGATAAATCTACTACTCCCTATATTCTTTCTCAAGACTATCATGTATATGATATTTTCAATCTCCCTGATAATATGGTTTATGATGCGAATGGAAATGGCAATATCGATGATGATGAAAACGCGAACTTTATCTCACTTGGAGTCTCCATCGACTTGTTAAAGGGAGGTAGAATATCAATAATTCCCTCCTCTGCGACGGTTTCGGATGAATATTTGACTGAATCTGATAACATTCCTTTTTTGCTGCGATTAATTCCATGGAATTCTCGAATTGTTAATACAATTTCCATAAATTCCACTTCTGTTGATCAGCATGCTGTAACCAGGGGTCACACTATCAATTTAAATCTAAATTTGGAAGATGGGCTGGGTAATGTAATTATGGATGAACCTGAGCTCTCCATTCGAGTAGATATTATAAGAACAGGTAATACTGTCACGAGTTATACACTCAGCGGAACTGGACCGGTGTACACTCAAGAATTAGATATTTCATATCATGGTTGGATGGATATTAAGACAACTGCATTTCTAATTGGCTATGGTTTTGCCGAAGGGGAAAAAATTGCTATATTTTCTCAAAATACTGAGGGGAGTTATAATGATTTGACTGAAATATCCTTTCTCTTAATCATAGTTTTTATTATTACAATTGTGATTGTAGCAATAATCTGGGTGCGAACAAAATAGAAGTACCGTATTCTAAAGTGATGATGTATTTTATTTAAATCAGCCATTAGCTTTATATC
>CAZRLL010000039.1:0-22539 GCA_964600735.1 uncultured archaeon | reverse complement strand
CTTAAGTGTTTGCTAGAAAGAATAATCATTTGCTAGAGACATTGACTGGATCGATTATCCTTAATTTTACATTGGATGACAATGAATCGAGGTTATACTGTTTGTGTAATGAGAACTATAGTATAAATAATGCCAATCCTACCTAATTTTCGAAGTAAATTTTGCGATCTAACATTATTCTGAACAAACCACAATCTTTGAAAAATAACTGGACTGTAAATTACACAGTACGGGATCAGAAATCGAAGCTCTTCGAACAATAAAAATAATGTGACTGTTAAAATTAACAGAATGAAGGTCGTGATTTTGATCAATCGGATGGATCTCCCCAATCCCCAAGAAATTGTGCTGTTGAAAGAAGTGACAATATCAAGATTGTAGTCTCTAACCTGATTTTCTAGTTGGATAATAAATGAGGCAATAAACAGTACTGCCATTACGTAAAAATCAAGAATCTCAAAGTTGCCCATTGTTAGATAGACGACAAGAAAGTAGGGTAATGTGTGAATAAAGATTGAATGTGCTAGAATGTCAAATGGAGGTTTAGATTTCAAATTTATCTTCGGAGAGGAATAAAAGAGTATCATGAGCAAAGAAATGGTTAATAAAATTATTCCAGAAATTCCAAAATTTGTAAATATAATAAAGAGGACTATAATTATGGATAGAGTGGTTGTAATGGCTATTTGTTTGGAAATGGAATTATAAACAAAGAAATTGTTCTCCGCTTTTATTTCATCGAGTTGATCAGCTTCTGCATCAAAATAATCATTTACCATGTAAGCTAAGGAAAATCCAATTGTTAACCCAATAATCAAAAAAATATTTTTTGAATAAAGCTCATCGTGGATATGTAAAGCAATTATCCCTATAATTGTTGCTGGTACCCATGCATCTTCTCTCAATATTTTGGGAAAATGCAAAATTAGGTATTTTAAAGACCTTTGTTGTTTTGGAACTAACACAATTCTTCCCCAGATACCCTAAGAACAATCGTAACAATCCATACAAAAAGTTTTACCGGTTCGGGTCTTTTTCTTCCTCAATTCCTCAGATTTGTAACATGAATCTCTGATAATCGGGATATCGTTTAATAGATAGGACAAAATTGATCTCTCGTGAGTAGCCGTGTTGAGACTTACTATGATGAAACTTACAAATCTTATGTGATGGGCTGGTCCTCAGATCATTTCCATATGGGTATTTGGGATAAAAGAGTGAATAATCATAAAGAATCATTAGTCAATACGGTCGAGGAAATATCCAAACGTCTCAAAATCTCAGAAAATGATATTTGGGGATGTCGAAGTCTTGATCTGATGCTGCGTATCCCATATTTCTTGAGAAACCTGTCAAAATTCTTGGTCAAGACACTAGTTTTTGGATCCACAAATTGGGATCCATTATCATGTAAAATTGCCTCAGGAACTCCATGTTTTGCCACAAGATTTTCCAGAGTGTCAACCCAAGAGTCACTTGTCTGATTATCAGAGATCACTCCTGCTAGATTGTATCTGGAATGGTCATCAATCACATTATAGGCAAATAGTTTGCCTGGTTTGTAGAATGGACCCACATTGTCAATCTGCCATAACTCATTGGGTTTTCCTCGTTCAAATCTTTTGTAATACACCTTCTTCTTACGATTTCGTTTTAATTTACCTTTTCCTACCTTTCTCAGCTGGTATTGTGTTGTCGATTCTGAAATATATCTTTGGCTCTCCAATGAAATTGCTGATGCCATGGTCCGTGATGACAATTGACGCTCTCGCAACTCAAAGAATCGTGACAAAATCTGTGAAGGAAGCCTACTTGATTTTGGACCAGGTTCCCTAGGAATAATGCCATCGAGTCCAAAATGCTTGTATCTTTTGGATTTTCTGTAATAAGTTGCTCTGGTAACTCCAAAGATTTCCAAGATCTGATCTATCGTTTTATCTTGATATTTCGATTGGGGATCTGATCGATCCTCAATGGTCTGAACGAGAGAGATAAATGCTCTAACTTTCGCTTTCTTATCTAGGACTTGCTTAAGTTTGTACATAAGCAATACAATTTCTGCAGGTCCTACTTCTTCATTATGTAATATCTAAGTGACATGTCTAGCTACAGACATATGTCTCAACAATTATTACAGTTGATAATCTATCGATCACATTCTTGGTGAGATGACGTTTTAAGACAGGCATATCCTCATTTCCCAGATACAAAGACTAGATGGAAAGGTTTCACTGACGACTTCAAGAAAATTTGGGGTGGTGTATATCCGTCTGATTTCGGTCGGGGCGTTCGTAAAGGGACTTATACAAATTACAAAGGTGTAAGTATTGAGAAGTTGACAGCACCAGATGAAACAGGTCGAAAGACAATCCCAGGATGGATGCAGAATGTATTCAATATACTTGAGAGTTTGCTTGACGGAAAAATGAAGTATTATAAAGCAAATCCCAATAAATTAGCAGCCAGGCTTGCCAGACTCGTCTTTCCATGGTAAGTCACTTTTGGCATAGCTTCGGTTAAATTAAAATACTAAAAAAACTATAAATTATTAGGTGAGATTATTTCACACAAGACTGATTTTGAAAAGATTTGTGAAAATTTAAAAACATTTTACCAAGTCCCGCAGAGAGAAATTGACTGGATAAAGGACCTACCAACCGGAAAAATTGATGATGATGGTGTTATAATGGGCATAGATTTAGGTAAATTCAACCTCGAACGTATTAAAGACAACCTTTTTGCAAATTTATCGCATCCCGAAAAAATATCATCGATTCAAATGGATGAATGCAAGATCTCTGAACTTACTCCAGGGTGCTTTGATCTATTAATTAATCTGACATTTATCTCATTAAAAAATAACAGGCTCGAATTTATTCCTAATGGTGTATTCGGCAATTTAAGAAAATTGGAGTGGTTATCATTGACAAACAACATTTTAAGACAAATACCCCGAGATATCATGTCACTGCCCAAACTACGCTCACTTGGATTAGAGCATAATAAATTGCCTTTTAAGCTAAACCAAACCTACATATCTAATGAAGATATCAAAACCATTCCGGAACAATATTGCAATGATTAGTGTTTGGTCGTACGACTTTGACAATTTAATATTGAAATGATGTACTACTTTCGATCAATGATGTATGAAATGAAAAAATTTCGATGTGCGCGAGCCGGGAATCGAACCCGGATCGGAAGCTCATTTCGGCCGAAACCTTGGAAGGCTTCAATTCTAACCATTATACCAAAAAACTAACGTGTTTTTTGTTTATACCACTCGCGCAAATTTGAGGCCTGATAATTAAATAAATTATCAGATTATTTTTACCATTTGTAGAATCCATAAAGAAATTTGTGGTATGAAAAATAAAAAATTCCCTATTAATTGATTAAACAATATTTACCGCATACGTCGTTTAGGATTTATCAGATATCGACAAAATTTATTATTAATTGGAAATAATACTGTCAAATTAAGAATAATTTATGTATTAAGTATAGGTTATGAGTAAGACAAAAACAGAGAAAAGAGAAAAATGGTATTAATAAGCACAATTAATAGAATTTCTAGATATGCCAACAAATGGATAATGACAGTGTTAGCACTGATCATTGCATCATTAATACTTGCAGATGGCCCTCAGGGGCTAACATTATTCTTCTGGATATTATTTATTCTCATTTCAGGAGTATTTAGTATCAATGGAATTCTGTTAAACCGTTCATTCAACCAAGAAGTTCAGATATACATGGAAGCAGGGAAACCTGTTAGGGGAATTCAAGGCTTTGATGAGTTAGTTGCTGCGTTAAAGGGTTCATTGTTTAAGTCTCTCCTCATTACTTTTGCGAGTATTTTATCGCTGATTATATTTATTTTTTCAGATATAATTAATAATGAAGATCTTGAAGATATGGGTCCGACGTTGGCCCTAGCAATGGCTTTTGTAGCTATATCGGTTATGTTCTTGGTAGAATATCCAGACGATCCCAGCTTTACACCGGGAGGTTTAATTGGTTACTATGAACCCGATGTATTTCCATTTAATATGGACAATCTACTTTCTGATGTTTTTGTTACTTATATGGATCCTGCTACATTTATGCGATATGATGAATGGAGTGCAAGCGTTCTTAACTTTCTAAATCCAATCTATGAAAGCGATGAAATCCAGATTACTAGATTAGAAAGGGCTAGAGAGAAGATACTGCTACTTGCCTATCTTACATCATCCAATCCAAATACATTTACTCAAGATGTAATACTCAGAGAGTTAGAAGAATTATTTGGTAAAGGTAATCTTGAAAATTTTATCAGTGGTAAGGATACAGGATTAACCTGGGAAGAGATAATAGATATTATAGTTAGGATTGAAAAACAAGCACCAGAACCGTTTAGGCTGGTTGACCGGATTATGGTGAACCTTACGGATAACTATGAACAATTTGTTAAGGAAGATTTGTATTTTACAGTATCTGCGCGGGCCAATCAGGGTTCTGTTACTGAAAGCTCGGGTTTAATTGTATTTTTCATAAATAAAACAACTAGAGAAGATCGAACGGTGAAAATTAAGCTGGTTACTGATGACTTAACTGTTCATCCAGCTGTACAGGAAGCCACAGTTGTATTGGATCAATTAACTGATCCATTTCCCAAAGAACAACCACCATTAGTCGCCGAGGGAGACGATATCTTAAGTTTACTTTCATCAATGCTACAGGTGGGTGATGCAATATGGTTTAGAGTTCAACCTCGAGGATTTGGATATCGAGTGATCGCTATTACCGGTCATGAGATAGGGGCGAAAGGAACTTTCGGTAAAACTTTTGAGATGAGGTTCACCAAATCATTATCTTGGTATGTTAAATCTTATGCTCCCAAATTAACAGCTCTTGGCAGCATTGCATTACCCATAATAAAACCCCTCATCGGATTTTAACTGAAAATAATTAAAATGAAAGCAATTTGTTGAACAATAATACTCCGCAAATTTTTTCTTTGAATCAACAAATACCTAATTGTGAATATTTATTTTCATGAAAATCAAATGCTTCATAACCCGTCATCAGAATTTTCTGGTTCTGACATGAGGAAATATCCAGAAACACCAGACAGAATTTCAAGAATAATCTCTGCAGTTAAAAATTTGAATAATGAAGAATTCATCATAACACAACCCAAATTGTGTAATGAGGATGTGTTAAATCTAGTTCATAATAAAGATTATATTCAATTCTTACAGGATATTCCTGATATTCAAGAAGAGGCACCCACAATATTTCCCTATCCAAAAGGAAGGATAAAAACACAGTCTTCATTTCATTCAAAATTAGGATATTATTTAAATGATCCATCAACCCCTGTAACCCTTTTTACATATAAATCAGCATTAGCTTCTGTATCTTCTGCTGTTGCTTGTACAAAGGATTTATTACATAATGAAATCTTTAGTATTGGATTATCTCGACCACCTGGTCATCATGCGATGGCAAACATTGGTGGTGGATACTGCTTTTTCAACAATATAGCCATTGCTGCAAAATTACTGGTAAATGCAAACAAATCGGTTAGTATATTAGATTTGGATTATCATCACGGTAACGGCACTCAGGATATTTTTTATAAGGATTCTAATGTACAATACGTATCAATTCATGCTAATACACTTAACAATTACCCATATTACTGGGGTTTTCCTGATGAGGTTGGAGAAGGTGAGGGAAAGGGATTTAATAAAAATAACCCAATTTCGGGGATGACTAATAATGATCAATACAGAACATACTTAGAAGGTGCGATAGATGAGATCTGTGAATATAATCCTGAGATTTTATTGGTGAGTATGGGATTTGATTGTTATTACCTAGATAAGATTGCAGGTATGAGATTAACAGCGGAATTTTATGCTGAAATAGGAAATAAACTATCTCATTTTTCTAAAATAGGTGTTTTACTTGAGGGAGGATATCACGATGATATTGGATCTTGTTTTGTCAATTTAATCAGTGGCTTGCAATAATTATATTTTTATCCAGAACCAAACGTATATTTTATAAAGAATCTTATTTATAAATAAGACAAACTATTTGATAATTATGAGTGATATAATTTTAATTCAAGGAAGTTTAAGACCTGGATCAAGGACAGCTTTAGTTGTACAGCGTGGATCCGAAGTTTTCAATAAATTGGGAATAAAAAATGAAATCATAGATTTAAGGGATTTTGAACTCCCATTTTGTGATGGGCGATCAACCATTGAATATGGGCAGGTTGTGGTTGACTTATACAGGAAGTTGGAAAATGCCAAGGCTTATGTAATCGCATCACCTGTATATGCCTATACATATTCAGGTGTGGTGAAGAACTTTATAGATATTTTCGGGGGGGCAATGAAGGGAAAATTTTCAGGAGTAATATATAATGCAAGTGGAGCAAATTCATATTTAGCTGCTGGTGAACTAGTGAAAATAATGGCTTACGACTTCAATCACACCGTGGTAATGCCAACAGTTTATACCCACAAGAGGCAATTTGTTGATGGAAAATTACAGAGTGAGTATGTTGAAAATAAATTAAATCAAATGATTGCCAGCTTACTAAAATTTGTAGATGTTGAGGCTATTAGAAACCTGATTTCAAATTGATACCTTGAAATTAAACATAACTGTATTATTGTAAATATTTCTCATTGAATCAGCAGAAATGGACCGATAACTAACAGGATTGCAATAATTAATGGGGCATTTCCTTGGTGATTTAATCCATGCTTAATGCCCTTGTACAACATAATCGAAGCGATAATTGCACCAATGAGGGTTAAAATTGATACCATTGCTATATAAAAAGCAGAATAATCTTGAATAAATTCAATTTGCGGTTGAGGTATCCCGAGTATCTCCTGTCCCTCAGAAACATTTGCCACCCTATCTTCTTCTCTTGACAACAACAGGATTTGGATTGTAACTGTAATAATCTTAGGAGCATATCGATAGCTGTTTAATCTCCTCATAGCCTGAGTTGCATTATATTTTACGTAACTATTAGGGGGTAGTCCACCTTTAATTAGGTAACCTAATAGCCACGAGCCTACCCACCAGAAAATAAATGTCAGGATAAAGGCAACAAAGGCAGTCTGAAGCGCAGTATCCTTTATCACTTCAGCGTTATAACGTCCAGCTAATAATGGATCCACTTCAACTTCATTATACTCGACCTTTATCGTGTCTAAGTATGTAAAAATCCCGGTTATGATAGCCATCAAAAATACTAAGGGAAATGGGGAGGGAGCATTTGGGTCCTCTAATAATTCTGGTGTGGACTTTGTGGGGGATATCAACATAGCTTTGATAGCACTAAGTAAACTTCCACCTACCCATCTCCTTTGTTCACCGGGCATTATTGGGAAAGGCCCTGATGGAGGAGCCTGAGATTGATAAATTGGTTTTGGTTGCATATCCTCATTTGTTTCTTGAAATGGCTGGAATTCCTTTTTAACCTCAAACATCTTTTCTCCGCAAATTCTGCAGAAAATTGCATCAAGATCATTTACTGATCCACATTCCTCACAAAATTTTTCAATAGACGACATTATTGTATATGAAGAAAAAATACTCAATTATTAAAACAAAAGTTATTGCACATGCAAATTGTTTATTTCCTGATTTATCTATTAATCAAATTAGACGTTTTTGAGGAATTTCTCTATATCGTTGGAAATCCAGTGAGCCACGGTTTCAATGGGTTTACCAAGTACTTCTAGATTATGGTTTGCTCCTTTTATTTTTTTTACATGAGCATGTCCGGCCATCATTTGAATTTGATTTCTTAAACGGTCGTAAGTTCCTCTCTTTGATTGATCTCCTTGACAAAATAATGCATCTCCCATCAATGCACCAAGAGTATTTGTATTCACCAATTCAGGACGATTCAATGGATACATGGGATAGCTTAATCCAATCACTGGAGGAATGCCTTCATCTGAAAAAATCAATCCAGACATACGAATTGCTGACTCTACACCGATTCCATGTCCGGACACAGACCACCGTTTATCTGGAAATTTTTCTTTTACATAATTCCATACTTTTAGGAATGCTTGATCAAGTGTTTCAATATTATCTACTTTCTTTTTATTAAGCATTCTGAATGGAAAATTAAAAAGTACAGTGCTTATTTTTCTACTGTATAATTTTTTAGATAGTGAATTAAGTATACCTTCTTCAATACGACTCCTCTCACCATGACCTATGATGATTCCATTATCCCCAGATATTATATTTTCAATCGCAATGAGATCAGGATTGTATGGAATGGTTATTGAATCCATGAATCAAGCTAATTAAAGTCATGTTTAAATTTAATTTAATAAACAAAAATGATTGGAAAGATAACGATAGGTTAGCAAGAATAATTACGAGATATAATGCCCATGATCGACCTTTGATTTATCTTGATTAATCGGATTTATTCTGTTACAAACCTCACACATCGAATTTGATATATTTGCACATAGGGAACAATATTTCTTGAAACAATTAGAACATGTAATTTTAGCAAAACCAATTCGGCATTTATTACATTTTTCTGGAAGCATTTTCTAATTAAATATATCATTTTCTCTAATAATAATATATTGGTATCATTCAATTAAGAACGCGGGGTTAAATCTCTCTTCTATGATTTTGCGCTAGTGGCAATATCGGGAGATTCACTTAAAAGCTGAATGCTTGTATCGGTTTTTAATTGCACACACGTTTTTTTGATCACAATAAATACCAAATAGATCTAATTTGTCTTTGCTTTCTCTTCTATGTTTTTCTTTTTGTGCTTAATGCCTTCTAAATAGTATTTTTGTTTGTAATGTTCATAAATTTCTTCAATATCATTGTACTTTGCTTTGTTAAGATTTTTTGAAATCTCATTTTGAACTTTGGTTGAGAATTTTTCCTGTAAGTTACGGATTTCTTCAAACATTGGATGGCTTTCTTTTGATGGTAATTCTTCATTTTTGAAGAGATTTTTTAATATGGTTATTTCTGGTGTTTTAATATTTGTGAATTCAGCAATGGCCATAACAGCTGCAGCCATTTTATCTTGATCTGTCTCTGAAATTTGCAAGAGATCCAAATAGAACTTAATTGCTTTAGTACCAAACTTCAGACTTATCTTTTATAGTGTCATTGCTCAGATCTAATGCTAAATTGATACGCTTGTTTAAATCAGGTGATATTCGAAATGATAGTCGAGAATCTTTTCCCATTATTAAACAATGTGTAACATTCTTATATATATTTTTTGTGTACACTTTTCCCTAAACTTGAAATATAATGGCAATTGTACTCACTTGTTTATTAATCAAAGGATTTACCTTAAAATATCCATATCAATCTAATATTTATGGATTTAGGACCTTTATTCTAGCTTCGAACATATCCTCAATTGACTTGTCATGTTCCCATTCATGAGAATAACCTAAAGGGACACAATATGCCTCTACACCACCAGTCACCCTCGAATACTGGGGAAAATGAGTATGTCCAAAGAGCGAAATTCTTCGATATTCATTTGGTATCAAGTTTATTATTTCACCAAGTGTTAGATTCCCCATAAACGCATTAAAATAATCCCAATTTAGACTTCCAGAGGACTTGATAAATTCTTTAAATGGAACAAAATGACTGGTACAGATAATCGTATTAAATTTTAAATTTATTTTTTCAGAAATCTGATTATTTTGAAAATCAGGATGTTTAATCGATATTCCAATTTTATTTAAATTGTCAATTAAGTCTGAGTTAAAATAATACGATAATTTTTTGTCGTTGTAATTGCCGAATTTTGCAAATTCACGATCCATCCAAGTACTTCCAGTAATTGGATTAGTTTTATTTTCATAAGTGGTTAAATTTATTCTGTCATCCCATTTTATGTTCCTCATGCTGTAATCATACCAACCCATGGTACCAACAAATGCAGTACGATCGATTATTTTTGGGTTATTTGGAAGGAAATGCCAGCCATAAATATTGCACAGATCAGGAAGGAGACTCTTATATTTTATCCAGCTTCCATCGGACGATTTCTGATTTACCCAGATATCATGATTTCCCGGACAATATAATTTAAATTTAATCTTCAATAATTTTAACTCTTCAAAAAAGTGTTGAATTTCAGCTGTTGAGCTGGCAACATCTCCAGCAACAATTAATACTTCCGGGGAGATAGAGTCAATATAATTTGCAAGTTTAATTAAAAATTTGGAATCCTGTCGTTTTTTGTTAATATCAGAGTGGATATCTGAGAAAACAACTATTTTCATATTGTGCAATTGTAGATGAACCAAGGCAAATTATAAATTTTTGAAACATTTAGGAATTAAAATTTCTTATACAACACTCAATAGATCAATTTTTATCTTAGTCAACTTTTTTTAATTGTATCTTAAAAAATATTAACTACTTTAAATTTGTAAGAGAAATTATACCAATTATGGTAATAATCTAGGGCAGGTGTGTTTTTTTTACCAGGTAGCATTTTTGATATCCTTTGGGTACCCCAAAATGAAATTCCAGATAGGATAATATTGATTATTTTCAGCATAATTCATTTAGTTAACATGGCTGTTATCATTTTATTATATTATTTGATCAAAGTTAAGATTAAACATTCAATTCACGGGCCAACACCCGAAGCAAGTATTGATTTTCCGACAATTTATTTTAAAACAATTAAATTATCGTATATAGGTTTATTTTTAATCGTTTTAAACAATTTTTTCACTCATATGAGTGCGCTGGTTTTCCCTGAAAAAGAGGCATACATGTTTGTGGGTGCAAAATCAGTAATTAATTATTTTGGATTTATAATATATTTTTACTCTCTAGTTGATTTCCAGTTCGTCTTTCTCAATATTAAAAATGAACTGAAAATTGTTTCTAGACAGACGAAATTACCAGTAAAAGTTGTAATATTTATTACTGCGTGGTTTACACTGTTAATAATTTTGAAAGACAATATCGTTTATTTTGCTTTCTATTTTGTAATTTCTTTTATATCTGTCATTATTGTTAATATCCTATATCTAAAACGCTCAGATCATAAGCATTTGATAAATAACAGATTACTTGAAATCAGGCTGTATTTAATAAGATTTTTAACATTCCTTGCAATATTTAGTTCTACAATGGCTATGATAATTTTCTTTCCCTCCCCAAATGAAAGTGCTTCATCATATCTTACTAGAAACAGTGAAGTTGAATATTTAATTTTTCTATCAGAAATGACTAGCATTTTTTCCGCTCTAATTTTATTTTCAATTATTTCTTTTCCTAGATGGTTGAGATTAATATTCAAAATAAGTGATATTGAATATTACCACTCTAGGGACACCAGAACTGATTTTGGTTGGCATACAATCGATCGGCAGTTGATGGAACCCGAAGGAAATTTAGTTTCATCTAGTTTTACCGATACTAAAAATAAATACGCAAATCATAAATACCTAATTATCTCCAATCTCTCAAAAGAATGGATGAAATCAGAAAAAAATCGGAATGGTGGTCTTACTGATCTCAAAAAATATTTCAATGATCAAGAATTTCATAGTTCTGAAGTTTTGGACGAAGAATATGTGAAAAATATTTTTCTAAAAAAATCAGATATCGTCTGTATAGCTAATGGTACGAATCAGAACATTTATGGTATCAATTTATTAAAAAGGGATTTTGGTTTTGAGGTAGAATTCAAAGATTGTCTTTCTATCAATTCATTTTCATTTAGTGACGAAAACCTACGATTTGGATTTTTATCCATCATCCCTTCCCCTTGGAGCAGTCAAAATAGATTATGGCTTTTACTCTCATCTGAGGAAGTGCTAAAAAGTATTGGACCATTTATCCTCAAATATGGAAATTATTTTCAGGATCGCGCAAAAACCCATGTGATTATTTCAATTGTTAAATTTCCCTACGTAGATGGTACAATAAAAGAAATCCCATCTTCAATAGAGAGTCCAGACATACCCGATTCTAAATTTATTAAATTTCTTTAATTGGTGAACATGTGAAGAGCTGGGATCACTTTTGGGTTGAACAGTCATCGTTACCACCCGTTTCAGTATTGGTTTTATTTTGTATATTGCATGTTATAATTCTCTTATTTGTTTATTTTAATTACAAATTGAGTAGAAATCGAATAATTCAATCATGTAGAGGGCCATTTCCTAGCGAGAGTTTGCAAATTCCTGAGAAAATGCTAAAAAGTTTAAAATTTTCTCTTGTGGGGCTTAGTCTCTTATTAATTAATAACACAATTTCCCATTTAAGTGGGATAATATTTTATCACAAAAAGGCTTACTTCGCAGCTGGGTCTAAGTCTGTTCTTTCTGTAATAGGTTTAATGATTTTTTTAATATCCATTATTGGATTGATCGAAACAATACTCAAAGTACCCCAATCTTTAATTTCAAATCTTCTTAGATATACAAGATTAATCTCATTCTTAACTGCAATTGCTATTTTTGTTAACATAATTCTGATAAGTTTTGGAGTAAATCTGATTATCACTTCAATAATCTCTCTGACAAGTGTGGTTGCGATATTTTGTTTAGTCGCATTTGAACTCTTTTTCCTTTATAAAATTGAAATCTTCAAAGACAAAATAATCAAATTAAGATATTTACTATTTATTCTATTAATCATTAATTGTTTTGTATACTTGCTAATTTCTTCATTATTTATTCCACAGGATCCAATAAAACCGGGTTTTACAAATAAACCAACTGTTGAGTTATTGATATTTGTCAGTGATATTATGGTAGTAATATCAAATACTGTAATATACCTGATAATCTATTTTCCGAGCAATTTAAGGAAAATATTCAATATTTCTGAGGAAGAATTTTTATTGTACCGTGATGAAAGAATGGACTTCGAATGGCACGAAAGTCATTGGGCTCAACACGAAAATCGATTGATATCAGGAGATTCAATTCAAGTTGACCCACCTTATATTTCATTAGATACAGATTACATTATAATTCAGGATGTTTTTAAAAATGAGAAATATTCTAAAGAGCTTAAAGAAATGTTAAAAGCTAATCTTACTAGTTCTTTCCAATCAAATTCAATTATTTCTTTTGTTGGACTTAACGAAAATTATTTTCAGAAACAAATGATCAAAATATCAAATCTAGTATTTTTCATCAGTTCTGATAATTTATTGCAAAATGATATTTTTCAAATTATAAGTACTGATTGGAATTTCAATATTTCTGTAGATAATAAACTTGTAGTAAATGATTTTAGATATGATTTCAAGAATTATGCTTTCTCGATGATAATAATAATTCCTTCACCTTGGAATTTTTCAAAGAAAATGTGGATTATAGTCTGTCCTGAGGAATGCTTCAAGGTTACAACTGCTTTCCTAACAAAATTTAATGGTTTTTTAAATCAAATTTCAATTGATGATGAAGTATTCTTAGTATTAAAATTACCAATTGTAAATGGTGAAATTATGGGCATCTCATCTCAAAAAGAGAATCCTTCTTCCCCAACACCCTGGAATTTAATATTTCTACTTTAAAATTCAGTACCATTGACCATTCAAAATTTTCATCCTTTAGATATGTAATAATAAACAATTAAACTTCCAAATTATAAGAATTTATTTATATTTATAAAAACTTAAGTTTTTCAACCCATACTAGTTTAAAAGATTAGAGTTGAGGAAATTGCTAGATTTGTCTTGGTTGACCAGTATTCGATTATATGGTACAAAAGAAAATATAGCTTTGTTGTTTATTGGTACAAAATATCACCCTAGATCCACGGTTTGCAGAATAGATCAGAATCAAGTTTTTCCCCCTCAACTAGCACCCCTTTCAACCCTGGAAATCCTTGATACTAAGTATCCATATAGAGGAGATAATGCATTAAAAAAGATCACCATGTCCCAAGAAATTAAGTTAGTTTTATCAATTATTCTAAGAGAGAAAATTAAACTATATCATTCAAAAAATCCTAAAATCAACTCAGTACTATCTTCATCTGGTTTATCTACTAAAACAAATGAAAGCATAAAAGTATACCTAGTTGAGTATTATGAGGTATTAAACCAGTTTAACATGACTTCTGATAAAAATATCGGACTTCCAATCACGATAGAATTAATAAAATGGATGAATAATGAAGAAAACACCATTGAGTTGGAAATTGAGGCATTCATTCGTATTATGGGTTCTTCTAATAGGCAATCGAGACAACAAGGATTGCAGAAATTGGTAGGCATCAAATCACCTAGTTCAGAAGCTCTAATAATTTTGCTCTCTAGATTGAGATCAGAATTAAGGCAATCGATATATCGTGAGCTAGGTAGACAAAAACGATTAATAGTACCCCAAGCAAAATTAGCTGAGGAAATAATCCAGGACATTGATCATGAAGATATTAAATATTCGTTTCTCTATTTAACGGCCTTAAATTCTAAAGCAACTGTAAATCACTCTATACAAAATAATTTGGAAATGGAAACCTCAATACTATCGAAACTTCCCTTAAATGAACGTTTTAACCGAATTAAATCACTCTTATCTAAGGACATCTTAATTGCAAGAAAATCGTTTATTGGTTATATTTTTCTATCGAAATATTTCCCTCATAATTTCTCAAAACAAATAATAGGTCATTATCATTATTTTCCAGTTATGAAAAAGGATAGGGTAAAAATTAGATCTGCTTTAATGTATATATTAAAATATGCAGAAATAATGGAGAATCCGGATCTGCTAGGTGGGATATTATGTTTGTCATCCATGGGTAGATCGATCAAATTTGTTGGAAATCACGACGATAATGATTTAAGAATTATTGGTGGGCCACATCATTTTGTTATGACATATGTAATGCGAAGAACGATAAAGCAACTTGAGTTGTGGGACAATACAAATAGAGAAACTTTGGTTGATAAATCACTTTTATTTTATATTTGTCATTCCCCTTTAGAAAAGGTTATCACCCTAGATTGTTCAAATCCTGTGAATTTGGGAATTCATGTCAATTACTGGATAAAAAAACATCCGATTTTGAAAAAATATGATCAACGAATTATAAAATTGATTAATGAAGATGAAATATTATTAGGAAAGACATTATTCAATGCTATAAAACAGCAAAATCTTTTGGTAATAGAATGGTTGTTACAACATTTAGGAAATGATCAGATCACTAATTTACTAGATCAGTTCACCATTAATGAAAAATTATGGAGTTTTGTAGTATTAGATGAAATTATCAGTCTTCAACCCTATCGAAAAAAATTATTAAATGAGAGGATAGAGGAAACCGTCGAATGGGATTTTTTACCCCAAACTGAAGGTGAAATCGAAAAAACATTGGAGTTCTTTTCCATCACAAAGAATTTCATGCCAAATGAGATTTTTCAAATTATTGTATCCAAAATTTTCAATGGTGATTTTTCTAATATTAAATTACTCATAAGCTATCTTACAAAGCTACAAAAAAATGCAGATACTCAATTTCATGGTTATTTCAATTTAATTGCAGATTTCATCAAACAGAAATTGATGATAAATTTGGAGAATCAGGTACTTATAGAATTTATAATGAATTTGGTGATGAGATGGGAACACATTACTAAGACTAGTTTAAGTTTCGCTAATCAATCAGTCCTAGACCTATTACGTGTGATTTTTGATGATAAGTTATCTGAAGGAAAATTAGAAACCTGGAATCAGCTTTCGATAGAAACAATTATAGCAACATTAAGAGTATTTAATTCAGAGATTCACCGAGTAATAGAAGCAAATATCCAATATTCATTAACTAAACCGAATTGGGATCAATTGGCCAGGTATTTTCTTGCTATGGGTCTTGAACGACCAAGTAGAAACGCGTTAAAAAACTCACAGCTAAGGAAAGTACCAAAAAAAATACTTCAAGACATTCTAGGTCAAATTTCTTTGGTTCATGAAACCATAAATTATTGCGGGAGGAATGGATTTACTCTTGGTTTGGAAAATCTGATCATTCAAAATGTGTATAAAAGAGGTTGGAACATTGATCGTTCGCTAGATAAATCTATAAAAAATCTAATGGGGAATGTATCTCCTAGATTAAGGTCGTATTTTGCAGTCTATCAAGTTCTAGAAAAAGCAGATGTAGACGATGAAATATTAAAATTGGCAAGAAATGTGGATAACTTTCAATTACGAGAGAGATTAATTAAATCTCTAGGTAGGTTTGCTACGTCCCATACTTGGGTAATTATAGCAGAATCTATTTATGATGATATAACGGAAGAAGCAATAGAACAACTGATTAAAACGAGAATGTTAAAGAAAGAAAGGATACAATTAATAATTCGATTAATTCAATCAACAAAAAACAAGCTCAGGGATCTTGGGATCAAGTGGATGGGAGAACACAATTTAATTGAAAGTGTTATTCCAAAAATTATTGGAATACCGTTTAGCGATATTTGGGAGCCAATTATAGAATACTCTATCGAGAATCTAGACAAGTTTACTGATGATCAAAAAATTTATTTATACAGATTTATTGAAAAATTGATTTGGACTCCTCGAATCAGAAAAAAGTTAAGAAAATTATTATATGAATTGACTATTTTGTTATCTAATAGCGACGACATCAAAACATCAGCAATTCAATCTTTAAGCGAATTGGCAGATTCATTAATAATTGCCAGATCTTATGAAGTAATCCAAATTTTGGATAAATTTAATTAGAGGGAGTTCAATGCAGAATACAATAAATTTTTACCAATCCTATCCATTTCATTCTTATTTGATCAAGGATCAAAACCAAATTCAGATTAAGCTTGGTACAGATTTGCATTTATTCAATAATTTGTCATTCTCTTTCAGAATCCATAATTTATCACTATTTAGAAATTGTATGGCAATAATTTTGGACTGTTTATTCCAAATACCTGAAATTGAAGTAAAAAATTTTACATCTTACAATAGATGGTATGAAAAAAATGTTCCTTCCATAATAGAAGAGGAATTTGACTCAAAAAAAGAAAAACCAGAGCATTTGAGGGAGGATTTGGAGGAATTATATAAGAGAAAAGAAGAGCTTCAGAATAGAATTAAACTACAATTGGAATACTATGATGAGAATAAAGATAAGATAGAAATGATGAGATTGAAAAAATTTCGTCACAACCATTCATTTTTTGGCTTCCATCTTTCAGTATTTGCTGATTTAATTGTATTTGAAACTTTATCTCCACGTGGGGACATTTATAATAAATTGGAATTTTCTCAAGGGTTTACGATTCTGGATGATTTTAAACCGGGAAATGCGTTTACGGAAATATCACTTGAATTTTATAAAGACTTGAATTTAATCCCGTTTATTGAAAACAATACAGAATTAATACTTTCCTCACATTCACAAATCGTTGATGATAAACATCGATCTCTTTCAAGTAAGAATATACAAATAACCTGGATTAAAACTTTTATTAAATTTCAAACATTCGAATTTCTCATTCACAAACCTCAGATATTGGGTTCTAAGAAAACAGAAATTTCTAAAACAGAAATATTTGACCTAATAAATTTGATAAAGGATCGTCTAATCAAAGAAGATGAAGTTGTTATTGAATTTATTTCGTCAAAGAATATAAAAAAGAATAAATATTTTGAATTTTCCGGGAAAAAAATATTATTCTATAAAAAATCCGAAAATGAAGCAATCCATAGATTTAATGGAAAAGTAAAATCCTTCCTTAAATTGGAGCATTTAATAACACAATTATCCAACGTGAGTTTTGTATCATTTGGGGAGGATCTACCACATTATATCATTCTTAATCTACAAGATTACAAGCTTACGTTGGGATTTATTTCTGATTCCCAATCTCTATTGAAATCATATCCTACTTTGATCAATGCCATTCAAAGTGATTTAGATCTAACAATCCAAGATAAAATTATGAATTTAATTTCCAAGAAAGGTAGCATATCAAACACTGAATTATTTGAAAAGGTCGGTGGTATAAACTCAGAAACCCTTCAATCAGTTATCATAAATTTAATACAGAAGGGGTTAATACTTTATGATTCCTCAGGTTTTATCAGATCGCGAAAACTATTTGATAAAGCAATTACAATTATATTATCTCAGAAAAAAACAACAGACATTATCGCAGGAACTATTGCTCAATTTCTAGTGGGGAAAATCATTGAGGAAACAAAAACAGATGAAATAATATTTTATACAGAGAATTTTGATTTTGATCCAAAAATATCATATGATAATCATCATCGAATAAAATCATTTAGCTGTTCGTGTGATGAATATTATCCGAATACTGTATGTTCTCATATTTCGGCGTTAAATTCAACCATACTAATAACGCGAATTGGAGGAGAAAAATGAGTCGAATTTCAGCCAATAGAAATCTATCTGATGAGATAAAAGAGATGATAGAATTAGGATTGTGGCCGAGAAGAATTCCAAATCCAGATTCACAAATTCTTGAACGAATTCATCGATTAGACGAGGAGATATTGAAAAGAGAATACGAATTTCTCTTAGCAGATACAGATGCCCAACTGCTTGTTGACAAAGTAAAAGAGAAATATCATGAAAAATCGATTGAAAGGCGTGAAGAGAGAAAAAAAGAATTAATCCAAGCAACACAAAAGAAATTAAAAGTATGGAAGGATTTACAAAAAAATAACTTTACCCACTTGGGTTCAAATGTTTCATCGTGGCTTAATGATACAAAATGCGATAAAAAAAATTTAAAAAAGTATGACCTACCAATTATTAATTCTCCAAAATCGCTTTCAAAATTCCTCAATATCGATATTCCTGTAATTAAATGGTTATCATATCATCGGAAAGTTTCAAAAATTATCCATTATATCGATTTTACTATACCAAAAACGAGTGGAGGGAAACGATTTATTTCAATGCCAAAAGAAAAGCTCCACCTGGTTCAAAAACCTATAAAACAGAAAATCTTGGACAAAATCAAGTGGAGGGGGGATATCTTTGGATTTATAAAGAGTAGATCAATTTATAGCAACGCATTATTTCACCGGAATACGCAATTAATTGTGAATGTCGACATTAAAGATTTCTTTTATTCGATAAATTATTTTCAAGTACGAGCTGCATTTAAACGATTGGGTTATTCAGGGCAAATTGCAACAATATTGGCATTGCTAACCACTAAACAAAACAATACAGGAATTGAAATTAAAGCTAAAAAGTATAATGTATTTTCAGATTATCGTTATTTACCTCAAGGTTCTTGCTCAAGCCCTGGTTTATCTAATCTTATTTCATCAAATATCGACAACCAATTATCCACCAGATCTAAGAATCTTGGATTTAAATATACCAGATACGCAGATGATTTAACATTTTCCTCGGACATATTGAAACCCCAGATTAAGGCACTGCTATATATGATCAAAAAAACACTACAATTGCACGGTTTTGAGGTTAATAAGGCTAAAACACGGATTCTCGGTAAAAATAAACGTCAAAGTATTACTGGACTGGTTATTAATTCAGGGCAACCTAAAATTCCAAGAGTTTGGAGAAGAAATTTAAGAGCTGCAATTCATCAGCTACCAAATATAACCAAAGATAGGCAAGAAATTGAAACAATTAGATTATTGGGGTCAGTAGAATATTTGAAACTGACCCATCCATCGGTTGCGAAAAAGTATAAGCGGAAATTATTAAGATATTTATGAATCTGTCCAGTTGATAGCAGATTCGATTTCTTGCAATTTTACTTCTAGTTTTGACCTAAAAATATCAAATTTGGTAGATTTAAAGGCTAAACCATATTTGTTGTGTAAACATCTATTTGCGATTACTTTTTTGATCAATTCCTCCATTCTTTTCAATAATAACTTATTCTCAGTGCTAAATACTAGCTCCACGGTACTGTAGAGAGGTAATTTTTCAATTTTTTTCAATCTAATGAAATTTATGTTTTCAATCATTTTGGAATTTTTCGTTGAAATGTGTATTTCCCTTAATTTATCCTTATAGAAGGGCATTTCTAACATTTTGGTGTTCTCTAGGGAATAAAATTTATTAGTAGATATTTGAGGTTGTTGAACCCCCTCAACCTCTCCAGAGGAAATAATTGTATAATCTTTTTTTCTTACCAAATTCTTCCCCATCAAATAAAATGGTCTTAATGCCGTTTCTCTTTTAATTTCTGGATGCGGATCTATGGGAAACTCTTCTCCTTTACCTAATTGATCAAAGGGGGAGTTCTTTGAATGTGTTTGCCAATACCTTTTGACATTTGATTTTGATAGTGAGCGAAATTTTCTATCAGCGATACTATATGTACATATTACTTGATCTTCGATATTTATGAAAGATGGAAACGTGATAATAATCTTTTCCTTCTCATATTGGGTTTGTATCTCTGTATTTGTTCTAATTAAATGAGTTGGAAATCTAAATCGTTTGATAAATTTCTTTTTAAGGTTCATGTCAAACACGATACACTCTATTATTGGATAATCAGTTACCAAAGTTTTGACAGGAATTTCTCTATTCAGGTTCGGTTTACCTTGCATTGCGGTTTTTTTCATAATAAAAGATATGACTGCGATATATTTACCATTAGGGGCTAATTTGATACTAAATGGAAGATTTGTCTTAAAATCCGCGAACGGTATTTGATCAGCCGATGTTAGATCCCAAACGTATGCCCTTCTGTCTGTTGAAACTGTTACAAGAATTCCCAACTCAGGGTCAAATTCCCACAAGGGGGCAATTCCTTGGAAATTAAATTTTTTCTTCTTATAAACTATCTCTAGATCACCAAATTTTACAAATGCGTGATCATCCAGCTCCTCTTTAGGATAATTCATTTGTGCTGCCCCATTAGATTTACTCCAAGCGGTTAACAACAAATACAAACAGGAATTAGAAATAAATTGGTAGCTGCTAAAACCGTTGTAAAAAATGAATAATTTTATGTAAGACCAAGATGGTATGATTAGGGGATAGGCTTGGTCTATTTCGCTTATTTCACCTTCAGTTAATTCTGCTTGTTTTATCCTAGAAGTTTGGAAACTATTTGATTTTCCTTTTGGTAGATTCGAAATATCATAGAGAATAGTTGAAACAATAGCTTCTGATTCAGTCTCATGTAGAATTAGTTTTCCTTCAGGATATCTATTGCTAGGCAACCATTCTAGTAGAAATTTTGAATTCTTATCAACAAATAAATGTGAATTCGTATTATAAATCGTATTTGGAATGATGATACCCGTTCCTTTCATTAAGTCTAGGAATGCGTGGTCTTCATTATAATCTGGGATCCAAAGAAATCCAGATAAGAAATCAGCGCGTGCATATTTCATCTCTTGATTCATATTTACCTGGAGGTATATAGGGATATTTTCTAGATTTATATTCCCATTAATAATAGAATTACCAATACTATTGATGACAAGTTGATCATTAATCCAGGCTATTTTTTTTTCAGCATTTGCAGTATACCTAATCAATGATGGATCATCACTCAATATCTCTTGAAATATTGACTTTTCAGTGTCCAACGGAAGAAAATTTACTTGATCGTTGATTTTACTCATTATCAGAGTAAATGTCTTGGTAGAAAAAATAGTATAATTTTGGAATATCTTGATATAAATTAACTTAGCTTTTTCAAATCGGTATATCACGTGTTCTGGCAATTCAGGCTGGAGAAAATCATCTAAATTTTTTTCTACAAAAAATTGGCAATTTTTGGGGATTGGATTATTTTCTCTGAAACTTTTCCTCAATTGCTTATCCCTCCGATTCATTTTCAGGTTTAAATGAGTAAGTTCACCCTCTTGGAAGGTAAATTCAAACGGGTATACAACAATCGAATTTTCTCTATTCCAAATCAAACCATTACTTACCGGGGTTCGTTTCTCATATCCCTTACCAAAACAAAATAGAGAGCCATTTTCAAAAGCAATAATATAACCTTCATCAAACTCCCGACAAAATAATACATCGTCTTGTGCTTCAATTGTTTCAATAGGTAAATTTTCTACTGGATCCCAGATATAACATTTTAATTGGTCATTTATTAACAGCTTATCCTTATTAAATAACCATTTAATTTGTTTAATCCCTTCAAATTGATTTACAATAATTGATATTAATGTGCCTGTGGCTTCGGTGTAATTTTGATTTTCTTGTTTCCAAATAATTATGTTATTTGACGAATTCGTAACGGCAAATAATCCGGTCCTACTTTGGGTAATACTAAGTTTTTCAGAAAAATTAAATTTGATCCAGTTATATAACAAAATTTCCTGGATCATCTAACTATCTATTTTCATGTCCACAACTAAATATTTCCTTTAAGATTTGGACAAAGAAGTGTTTGTGGTTTTTTAAATTAAAATTATTTTAAATTTTTAGAAAATATGTACTCTTGCGCAAAGAGGAGACCGAAGGGAGCCGATCCCCTGAGCCGGGTGACTACTTGAGCCCAGAGTC
>CAZRLL010000038.1:0-22622 GCA_964600735.1 uncultured archaeon | reverse complement strand
GATATATTCCTAATTTGCAAATGGTTTCGGATATATCATTGCGGATAACCGTATTATAAAGTGATGATGCATTTAGTTAGTTATCATAGTATGCGTGCCTATACGCAAAAGCCCACATAATGACTTCCAACAAATAAATTGATATAATGATTTTAAGTCAGGTCAATACTTTTTTTAGTCGCATAATCATCAATTATTGCTAAAACCACATCTGAAATTGAAACTGCTTCAGGTCCTCTGCTGGTTTTTCCCGTCTCAAAAATATATCTACGCTTGAAATCACCTAGTCGCAAGTGCATGCTTTCATTGATTACGATTGTCTTGTCTTTTTGCTTGTCCTTTTGCTTATCTTTATTGTTATCCCCTTCTTCCTTGGGAAACTTGCTTTTTACTTGTTCATAGCTCTCTGAAGCTGAACCCCCAAGCTCTTCGAATATATTTTCAAAAACAGCCGAATAGGTAAGCATACCTTCCTTAAATTTCAACAGTCGCAGTTTATGCCAAGCTTCGTGTGTTAATCTAATATTCTTGTTCTTTTCAGGAAGGGTCTTTTTTTTACTTGACACATGTGTTTGTATGTTAAGGGGGTTTATTATGGTTTTGCAATGGGAATTCAATTATTGCCAATTTTAAAGCGAGAAACATGGAAATTTAACTTCACTGATCGCTCAATTTTTCTTGAAGACTATTATACACAATTGCGTACCAAATGGCTTGTATTCCTACAACCAAAAGGGACATCGATCTATCAAGGCCATCCAACAGGATTAAATCGAATATGCCTTTTAATAACGATAATACTGATACTCCTATGCCAATATTGAACAATTTTGGTTCTTTCAGTAATAAGGATATAATCGATATACTAATAGCCAAGGTAGCTAGGATTAGATTTGATAAAGAAGTTTCAAAATAACCTATCAGTGTAGAAGTGATTGCTATTATGAAACTGGCGATTATTAAACCATCTGAAAGTATGGTCTTACTGTAGGTTCTTTCAATAAAAAAGCCTATGACTAATATGATTAACATTACGATTGCAACAAATCTAATTAATTGATCAAGTGAAATGAATTTGTTTTCTGCGATTATCCAGCATATACCAATTATTTGAGCAAATACAAGTGAACTTACTGCTAATGTTGATTCATTAATTGTCGGGATAATTCCAGATTTTGTATTTTCCAATAATTTATTCTTATCAAGGTAAATAAACAGAATGGATACCACTAGTCCAATGGAATAGGTTAAATATTCATATTCTTGGTTAATAAGCCAAAATAAAGAGGTATAAGATATCACCATTGCTTGTATTAAATGCAAGCCTTCAATTTCCACCTTCTCCTTTATATTTTTCCATAAAAATTGAAATATAAGAAGCGACCAAATAATAATACCGATTAGGTTGTTCAATAGAAAAACAGTGATTGTTGTGATGATGAAATAACCACACATATCGAATATAAGGCTGTTTTTGGTTGTTTTAGCTGTAAGGCTACCAAATACCTGCCGGAAATAACTTGAATTTAGATAAATAAATTGAATTATCAGGATTGAAAGAACAAAAGAAAAACCATCTGTACTAAGCATTAAAATTAAATTCAATCCAATGCTTACAAACCAGATCAATTTCTCTTGTAGTAATAAATGCAGATCTTTTTGAGTAAAGCTTGGGAGTATCAAAAAGAAGATAATTGGATACCATAACAGTTGATAACCACGAATTAATGGACTACTTATCAGTAACAAATAGCTAAGTATTCCAAGTATACTAATTGAGTTAATTTTCTCTACTCTCTTAAAGGAGTTAAACAATTTTGCCTGAAAATTTATGAGCACTAATTGAACAAGGAAAAGAATGAGTATGATCGTTGTAATAGCTTTACGAATTTTTAAATCGTTATACTCTTCACTCTTCTCCAAAATGAAAAATCCAGTAATTAACCAAGATAAATTGTAAATGAAAAACAAATAGAATTTATTATTTACGGTAGTAATATCTACCATTAGAAAAATCAAACATCCAATATAGATATAAATAAAAATGATAGATATACTCCAGACAGATAATCCCAATATCTCTGATGTATCCCCACGAGTAATAATTCTACTAAATACAGCTGCTAAGCCAAAAATTAAGGGTAAATAATTATTAAGAACTCCATTTATCCTCTTAAAGATGGAGAAAAAACCAAATCCTAGTAACATGAATGAAATTGCATTTATTAGGTAATGATTATTCTGGTCATTCAAAATTAGAATAAGTGGCAGGCTTAGAGCACTCCACCCGATAACAATGTAATCTTTGAGAAGCGATCTATCTATAAAACCAATGAGAAAAAGAAAAGCAGAACAAGATATTATAGTAATAATCTCATTGTTATCCAATTCAGCATATCTGGTAAAAGAGAGTAATACTAGCACCTGACCCGCAATAATGGTCCAGTATCGATATAAATACTTAGATTTGTAAAATACTAAGTAAACAAGGCATAATGCAAATAAATTACCTATTATTAGTAGTATGGAAAATTGACGTTGTAGAAAAATCATTGACGAAAAGCTACTAATACTTAAATTAAATAGAATAAAATCGATTTCAGTAATTTTCTTTAAAAATATCTCCTTACCAAATATAATCAAAAATGACAGAACAAATGTGGTAAGTGAGGTAACGAAATGAAAATAATTATCTATGTATAATTGGTAGCTTACAAGGATGGTAACTATCAAATTTATTAGTTTGGCAATTATTTGATAGTCATAATTTAAAATATTACGGAGGAATAGAATAGCAACTGTAAGACCAATATGTAATGCAATTAGATCAACACCTGAATTATTAAAAGAATAGTTGGTGATACCGATAATAAAGAGCAATATCATAGATTTTGACAAAGATTGGAGAGTATCCCTATAAGTCTCCTCATTTCTAAATATGTAGATGTAAATGGACCAGCTGATACAGAATAAACCAAATAATATATGAGTATAGGGTGCAATTAATGCCCCATTACTTACAGATATTATTATTGAGAGTAATGGTATAGAGTACAGCAAAATCAACATATTATTGCTAATAAAATGATCTCTTATGACTAGATTGGAATATTTTTTTAAGTATAAAATTACTGGAATTGAAATAATTACAACAATCCCTACAAAGAAAATTGATGTGGAATTTATCACTCTTGACTGGATCAGAATTAAAAATTCAAGTGAAACATAAGCACTAACTACAATAATTGTTGGATATATCAAACCTATGAGGTGCATTAACAAAATTTGAATAATGACTGCGGTAGTAAAACTTAACTCAGATACATAATTGCTTCCTGCTAGATAATAGATAACTATCCATCCTGCATAAGCAGTCCCAATCCTATGAATCTGTTGTAATTGGTTGTCATTGAACATTATTACTGAGAATGCACCTGTAGCAGAAATTATAATAGATGACCAGAGCAACAGATTTCTGGAGTATGTGGTTCTTTCAAGTGAATCGAGAATGAATTGGGATATTAACATTAAAATCTCTGCCAGAATTATTAACAATAAAGGAGTGAGTTCATCCACATCTGTTTTAATCTTAAGGGTAACTGAGACAAGAATTAATGAAATAAACAAGAGTAATCCCAAAGACGAAATCAAATATGGGTCAACTTGGATTTGCTCGTTTTCTAGAATTTGAAATAGAGTAATACCTACAATAATAATCCCGAGTCCCCCTACAATAGTCATCCAAGTCATTTTGTTCTGTTTTTCTAAAATCGAAATGACATATTCTGATTTATTCACTGATTTCTTAATTGCACTTAATTTATGACCACAAGAATTACAGAATACATTGATCGATGAATTTTTCCTTTCACATCTTGAACAAATTACTCCCTCATTCAAAAAAAAACAGACCTCCTCACTGATTTTTCTGACCCGGTGAAATAGACAATTTCTCAACATCTACAATTTTATTCAAGAATAAAACAAACACGACAATCAACAAGATTGAAAAGATTGTAACTAATTCAATGGATAGATTTAATCCAGGATCTAACTTCACCTTGAAATTTGAGATAACATAGTCATTAACCAGTAATTCAGTCTTTAAAGAAATCAATAAATCCACATCTCGACTATTTTCTTTGGGTTTTGGAGGTTTTAAATCGAAAATTATGCTCTGTTTTTTCTTCTCCCCCGAAATTTTCAGTGTTTCGACGGTTTTATCATCAAAATTAATATTAATATCTGTAGTGAACCCTTCTGGGAGCTGGGTCGTTACATTGAAAATCGCCTTGTCGCCATAATTTACTTTCGATAAAAATTCAACTTTAGAAATCAATGGCATATGTGATAACGCGTACAGCATCATCAAATTATCTGAAGTCCTAATAATCTGACTACCAGGAGATCCACTTCTGTCTATCGTTGAATAGTAATATGGATAATTTTTCACTTTAAAGTGATTTGAAATCGTTGTCCATGTGGATAATGCTTCCAATTCTGCGTATTTCACCCCTGAATTAACCAATTTCAACCATCCTAGCAAGACGAGTGCGTGTGAAAATAGAGATTTGGACTGTTGTTTTGGCAAACCATTTTCTAAAGCTTCAATATATCCACGCGTGATTCCTATATCACTGAAATAGCGTTGAATATAATTCAAGGATTGATTTGAAATAGTCAGGTATTTCTTTTCTTCTGTTTTTGAGTATAGATTTAAGGCTAAATTTGCATATAAGGCAGTATTTCGAAGTGTAACAATCGAATCATGGTATCCTTTAAAAAATAAAGAATATACTCCTCCTTCTTCATTAGTCATATTTTGATCAACAAAATCAAATATTTTGATGATGATCGGGTCAATTTCTGAAAATATTGCTACGTCACTTTGAGAGAGTATAAAGGCTGTAATTAAATTGTTGAAAGCATTAAATACGATTGGTTGAGTTGGGGCATCTACTCTGAACGAATAGATTAATTTATCACTGGAAATAAATAGATTTAGATAATTTTTAATTTTTTCATACCTATCCTTTTGTAGATCCACATTCAATGAATCATTTTTATCAATTCGACTTGATAGAAGATTCAATCCCCAAGCAATTAAAATATTATCTACAGCATTTCGATAATTACTGATGAAAGTTTTCTCTACATCATAATATGTAGCTACTAAATTGTATCTTAGGTCATACAGATTGGTTCCAATAAAATGAGATAATTTTTCTGCTAAATTTAAAAATTGCCGATCATCAAATACATCGTATAATTTCATAAGGGTGATGAGGGCAAGACCTTGATCGAATCCAGTGTAGATATTTTCATTGTGAGTCCCAACATTTTGCCTTACACCAAGATCATCTATAATATAATAGAAAATATTCGAGAAGATAGAATTATAATTATCGCCTTGAACTACCCTATCCAGCTTACCATCTGCAATGGAATATCCACTTGAATTCGTGGCTGTAAGGAGTAAAACAATAAAAATTATGGGACCTAGATGTCTTGAAGTAGGATGGACCATCAATATTTTCTCCTTCTTTTAATCGAAATTGCTAGAATTAATGTCACAAACAGTGAAATTATTGGAAATGGTGAATCTGCATCTTCACTGACTTGTTTTACGACGGCTGCTCCCTCCTCTTCAATTGTTATTGTGGGATCTTGTGTATAAGTTTGGGTTACTGGGGGGATGTATTCGGGTAAATCTTGATCTTCAGGCCCTGCCAATTTTAAATCCACATAACCCGATGAATTATCTTCTGTTGTTGGATAAAACAAATAAATTGTTTCGTTTACTGAGATACTTTTTCCAATTTTCAGAGTAAATGCGACAAAGGAGTTTGTTGGCGAGGGTATTTGAAAACCATCATACTGAAAATTTGTAGATGTCAATACAATTGCAATTTCATAGGTTATCTTATTTATACTCTTTTTAGCTGCTGCTTTGAATTCAGTATCTGTTACTGGATCCAACTCATCATTTTTCCAAGTATCACCATCCCAGTAATAATCTTCAGCACTTAAAATATTAGAAACATATCTTAGTATCTTCGCATCTTCGGGTGTTGATAACTGCCCATCAGAATCTACATCGAAGTAAATTGCTATACTATCTTCTATTACAGTATCTGAATAGGTAACAGAAATAGAAAAATACAGATAATAATCATCATTAAAGAAACGAACCTGTACACCAGTTGTATCATTTGATACAAATGAAATTGATACTAAACCTGCTTTATTCCAATCATCCTCTCCCAACACTCCATCAATTGTTATTTCATTATTTGAATTTTTGTACTGGCTTCTCAATATTACAATATTTCCATCTTGAACATAACTGGCTGATGATGAAGTAGTAGAGAGCAGAATGATAATTATGAAAAGAAATGTTATTTTTGTATTCATTCTCTCGATTTAAAATTAATCATAGACTTATTTATAGATACTTAATTAGAATTAATCTCGGGTGAACATTAATCCAATTATTAGTAATTAGAGACAAATATCAAGAATTTACGATATTTTTGAAACTAATATAATTGGTTGAATAATATAATGAAATGCAAGATATCGGAGTATTATCAATCTCTGGTGAAAGATAACTCTCAATCAGCAGTCATACTTAACTGTTTTTTGCTTTCAAAAATTGTCTTTATTTTCACTCTAGATATAATATCGTGCTGTGTTGCGACTATAAAACCCTGAATCAAGTATAGCAAAGCACCAACGAGAAGTATTGCAAATTTGAAACTAGCCTGAATAAAAACTCCCGTGGAGAATGTTGCAAAGCTAATATAGAAAACTATTTTATTTATGATATCCATTTTGTTGTTATATATGTCAAATGCTTTATCATTCATAGGAAGTGACACACGAAAGTTAATTTTGAAGGTTTTAAAATCTTCAGCAAGAAAATTTTCCCAGTTTTTATCAAGTCTTGTTCCTGCAGCACTTAATGGAAAAATTATGACCAATATCAGCAAATAGGGTACTAAACTGATCAATGTTCTGAATAGTTCCATAATACCTTCATAATTTTGATTCCACAGGTCAGTTTGAGCCTTTTGCAAAGCGATAAATGGAATGATGTTTTTTAACGTGGATATTATTGCAATAAATAGCCGAAATTTCGAACTTTTATTAGGGACATATCCAAAAGTTAGGTCCGGTGGGAATCTAATTAGACTAGATCTGATCTTATTTGCGGTCCCATTATTCAAATTAAAATAATGTAATGATAACCATATATTAACATTTAACTCTCTAAGTGTGAATTATTGAAAGAAATAATTATTTTGATCACAATTTCTTTAATTTTAAAATGAAAAGGGATAATATCCTTAATCAAATCGATGGTCTATTTAATGTAAATATGGTTTGATTTTAATTAGTAAGGAAATGTTCCGGAAGAAGAAGAATATCAAAAGTAAGAAACCATCTGGTGCCGATATTAAATCTAAAATCCCGAAAGAAAAAATTCCTAATGGTAAATTAATAATCCCTCCTCAAAAGCAAAAAAAGAAAAAAGAACCATTAATCCCAGTAACAGATTCAACTTTTGATCCTATTAAGGTCAAATCTAAGGAAACAGAGAAAATACCAAGAAATCAAAAGGATAATAGACCGATTAGATCAATGCATAAATCGGTTAAGACAATAAAAAGTCAAGAGTTAATAATATCAAAAAAGGAGAGGAAAAAATCTCCATCTATTGATAAAATTTTCCCGAGTAAGAGGGATGATGGAGTTGCAATTCCAGTAAAACGAAAAAGTAAACCCCCTAGAATGAGAAAGGATAAAATAATTGAAAAAACTTCAATTAATGGTAAAACATTACATAAACATGGGAAAAGTATTGATAATTCTCCTCTCTCTTCTCCTAGCCTTAGGAGTGATAAAATTATAAATACGAAAATTAAATCTAAGAAAAGGAAGAGAACAGAAAAAAAACCTCCTGCGACGATCAAATTAAAGGTTTCAAAGGAAAAAATCCCAAAATCAAAAATCCCTAAACATAAGATTCCAAAAGAAAAAATTCCAGATGAAGAAAGACCGTGAAAATTATTAGTTTCGATATATTTTCATCCGTTTTCCTTTTATTGTTGGATACCCACGTTCAATAGTGGGAGAATCTCCTTTCGCATCATTAGATAAAATTTTAGCTGTTGTTAAACCAATATTCGAAGAGATAGATGGTTTAAAGGAACAATTAATTGAAAAAACAATTGAAATTACTCAGATAAAAGCCCCTACTTTTCACGAAGCAAACCGAGGAAATTTTATTTGTGACTTGTTTAAAAAGTATGGTTATAATACTGTAATTGACGAAATAGGAAACGTTTTGGCTAGTCAAAATTTGGATTCAATGGAAAATCCAGTAATTTTATCTGCTCATTTGGATACAGTTTTTCCAGAAGAAGTTGTAATTAAGGTTAAACGAAAATCTGATATTTTATCGGGACCAGGAGTAGGAGACAATTCACGCGGATTAGTGGTTCTGCTTATAATTGCCAAATTATTTAAAAAATTAAAAACAAAAATTCCGGTGTTATTTGTTGCGACCGTGGGTGAAGAAGGACTTGGCGATCTACGAGGTGTAAAACATTTATTTGAAGCGGATGAACATGCCAAGATACATCCGATCAGAACATTTATCGCGATCGACGGGACGAAATCCTCAAGAGTTGTCACCGGAGGTATCGGTTCTCTTAGATTTAGAGTGCATTTTAATGGACCTGGGGGGCACAGTTTTGGAGAATTCGGTATTTGCAATCCTGCATATGCATTGGCTGATTTTATGAATAATTTTTCTAAAATTAAGGTTCCAACCGAACGCAAAACAACGTACTCTATCGGTATCATCAACGGAGGAACCTCGATAAATACCATTCCCGATCATGTATGGGCGGATATCGATCTTAGATCTGCACACAAGGATGAATTAATGAAATTAGAAAGTAAAGTAAAAAACTTAGTAGAGAAGAGTGCAAATCTTGAAACTACGGCAAGAAGGGGGGAAATTAATTATACTATTGAGAAACTCGGTAAAAGACCGTCAGGTAAACTTGCTGAGGATTCATTCTTATTAGATGCGGTAAAAGTTTCAAATAACTATTTTGAAATAGAACATGAGTTAGTTGCCAGTAGCACAGATGCTAATGTCCCATTATCCTTAAATGTTCCTGCAATATCAGTAGCAGGGGTGGAAAATTCAGGTAGAGCACATACAATCGACGAATGGATTGATGCAGGAGAGAGTAGCCTATTACCAATAAAGCGAAATCTATTATTATTAGCCCTACTGGTTCTTTAATAACGAAGTTAAAGGAAATTTATTGATGCCTAGTTTCTGTAATAAATTCATGAATTATTTCTCGAATAATATCCAGTAATTCTTCTTCCTCGTTAGTTATTATATCATCGTACTGAGCAAGAGAAATCGCATCATCCTGAATCTTCTTAATTAAGAAAATAATCCTTGTCTTCTCATTCTCGGAAAGAGTTTTATCTTCCCACGCTTTTTTAGTATAATCCAACAAATTGTTAACATTTAAATCACTAGCCCTTAAAATGCGTTCCTCATCAAATGTTATCACACCATCTTTTGCAGCAGTTTTGAACAATCTTGATAATAATTTCCAACCTTTATCCTTCACAATAACGGGTTTCAATTAACTCAAATAGAATATCGACGATTTAAGATATATACTTATGCTATTAAATGAAAATTTTTGTTAAACAAAATAACTAATTCCTATTAAAATTGCACAGGGAGAGTCTATACTTGCCTAATCTTTTAATTCTGTTAAATATCAAGATATCAGGCTAAGAAACCAAAAATTCCCACAATTGCATAAATAAATCCAAATAATGCTAATAAAAGATCCTCCAAGATAAGCGATAATGCAAAATACGTTATACCTATAACAATCGAGAGTAGTAATCCTACAAGTGTTGCATTTGGACCACCTTTACTGTGTCCTCGCCAACGAATATGTTCATAACGTATAAAGCTGCGAAGTAATAAGTAAAGTGAAAAACTAAAATAGGGTAATGAAAAAATACTTGAAAAGGAAAGGTAAAAATCAAAATCTCTGAATGGTAAGCTAATTTGAGCAGTTATTAATTCACTTGAGTAAATTTCATCCAATTCAGTAAATTCACCCAACAGAACTAAAATTATAGGGATAACAGGAAGAAATACTACAAATGAAATCTCGTTAAATGTAGCTCTGTGTCGGAAATAGTACAACCCTTTTAATACATAAAATATACCAAAATAAACGTAAAATGATAAGAATACAAACACCTTACCATTTCGATCTTGATCTTCAAGAAACATAAAAATTGAGATTCCAACTAATATTAAACTACTAAACAGGGCTATCGTCCGATAAAACACCATTTGCTAACATCCAAATAATAAATAATATTATAATATTAGTGAAGATAAATCTCACAAATTGCCTGATTATTGTATAAGAATTACAATTTACTAATTAAACGAACGTACTGCTTTTCAGATATATGTAATATGGAGTTACCAATCATTTTATTGCACCTAGGACATCGATCACTACTAGCCAACCATTTACTAAACTCAACCTCATGAGCTGGAAATTTGCAGTATGAACAGATTGAAACATTGTAATTTGGAGTACCAGAAAACTCCTGATAACATACCATACATCTAAGATCATCTTTTCTGAAATGTCCATTGGGCAAGTATTTGTTGATTTTATTTGGGGGTATCTTTTTTACTGGTTTACGATGACTATGGATCGTGATCCCATCATCAATTCTCATGGTTTCTGCTCTGGGTTGCCCTCCAGAACCTAGATTTTGATCTCTTGATGATCTGGTCACTATTTCACGGTATCCAGAACTTGGACGAACCCCAACTGTTCTCATCCCAGATCTTGGGCGACTCGGAATGTCATCAGATCTAGGTCTATTTTCAAGTCCTCTTCTAGTAATTTGTGGAGGAATAGCCGTAATAGCATTGACGAATCTTCGACGTTCTTGAGGTGTAAACTCCCGTCTCCTATTTTGCCAAGATGGTACTACTAGTCTGAATATTACTGCCAAGATCGACCAAACCAAAAAAACCATAGCAATGAAATCGATTATATGGATCAATGTTCTAGAATAGATTATAGACAATAATAACAAAGAGTGAATAAGTAATGGTATCTTTATGGGACTGTATATCTGATGCCGAATAACAAATCCAGAATATTCTTTTTTGTAGTATTTGACAATGAGTTTACCAAATACAATTGCAGGAAAGATGATAAAGATTGACGTTATAGTAGAAACAGAATTTATGTGCACATCTAAAAACGTAAAATTAAAATTCAAAATTGGTCCATCTGCTGCTTTAGGGGCAAGGATATTCCCAGTAATTATCATCCCTGCTGGGATAAGTAAAAATTGTGAACTAGCCAGAACAGCATTATGGGATCTGTAATACCTCCATTCTGATATCAAATAAATCCCTAAGATAACTGTTAGTGTAAGTAGAATAAATGAATAAGCCATTGGCCGATTATCAGCAACAAAATATTCCAGAATAGAAATTATTAGGCCAACAATAGCTATACTGAAGTAGATATTGTTGTTCATTTTTTACCCATTTAACGTATTGTTTCCATATTCTAAAAAGGTTAGTTTTTCTCCTTGGTACGCTGGACGAACCATATTCAATATTTCAAAACTTGATTCTGGAGAAAATCCATCTACTACAGAAGATAATTCCGTGTAACCTTTCTTTACTTCAACTTTATTAGTATTTCTGAAAACTGAAAATCCTTGGTCTGACTTACTTATCTTTGTGGGATCAATTACTACTGCAATGGATTTGTTCCATAGGGTCTGATATCTTGATTGAGTGTTCCAATCATCAATTGATAAGAAATTACCGTAACTTGGATGTGAATGATACCAACCAACTATGTATCGATTCTGAGGTGTTTTTTCGATAATGTCAGTAACCGATTTTGTTTCAATGATCTCAACAGAAACAGCATCCCCGTGTCCTACTGGCCATGCATCATCAATTTCAATTTGTTCTAATGGTGTATTTTCATTCTTGATATGACCGGTTAGTAATCCTATGACTTCCACCCAATCGTTTTTAGGAATAATGTCGTTAGCATATTTCTTAGAATGCAATGCCATCTTCAAATATGCTTTTGATGAAATTACTGCAGGAATCGCCTTATCAGTTTCTAAATCATCATTCTGAGGATCTAGTTTTTCCTCTTCAGCGTGCTTTCCTGACATATTCTCATGCAATGATTTCTTACTTATTGCTTTATCGATTCTAGATGAGAGACTTTTTTCAATTTTTTCAATCCGTTTAATTAGATCGATTACACTTAATTGCTCCACCTCACCAGCCCTCCTTAGCGTATTTTTTATTTATTGAATTTGCTTTTTTCTTAAATTCCTTTTTGTTTCGCATAAACTGGATAGCTGCTTTTTTGTTGAAAACATCATTGGGATTGAAAAAAGCCCCTTCAACATTTAGCATCGCAATTATTGACTGCACAACTGTTCCTATGTTTTTACTAGGACTCCATCCATTTGGCTTCCCTACCAAATCTTGATCAACTAAAGCGAGACAAATATTCCTCTTTCCCTTATATTCTGTTGGATTAGGCCAATAATTAGGATGCCAGATTGGTGTATGTAATCGCACAAATGGTGGCTTATACGGGTAATTTCGACCATATTTGACCTCCAATTTATATATCCCGTTGTGATAGGGAGTACCCTTTGGTCCCTCGAAGGTAATAGCCAGATGTTCAGCAGTCTTGGATCCTCCAAACCCCTTAACCTGTTTAATTACATTTTTTTTATGAAGTTTTCGAAGTATAGTATAATCATCAGCGATTCGTTTTTGGCGTACAGACATAATATCACCAATAGAGACACAAGATAGAAGTTCTCTGCATATTACATATAAAACACACAAACTATATAAACCTACTTATTTTCTTCTGAACTCGAATTAACAACTTAGTTATTATGTCGCTGTCTTTCCAGTCCTAAATTAAGTAAATTATCTATACAACACATACTATGATAACAAACTAAATCAATCACTTAGCTAGTGAAGTTCCTGGTTATTAAAATTCTTATGACATAAAGCTAATGGCTGATTTAAATAAAATACATCATCGCTTTAGAATAAGGTAAGTCTTGAGTTCATTATATCCTAATAATTTCTAGATCATTCTGAAATTTTTATTTTGAAAAAATGTTTTTTAATGTATCAAAAAGTGATTTAGAATTAAATGGTTTTTCCAGAATAATCACATTTTCATCTGAAGCCATCGGAATCCCTGCTTCCGAATATCCAGTAATAAAGATAACCTTTTGCTCTTTATTCAACTGTATCATCTTGTGATAAAGTTCAATTCCATTTATTCCGGGCAGATTAATGTCTAAAATGACAAGATCATACATTTTGGGATTAGTTTGGTAATGTTGTAGTCCATTAATACCATCTGCAAATACAGTAATTTCTGCTCCAGCTTTGTTCAAGTATCCTTTCAATGATTTTCGAATGGATTCTTCATCTTCAATAATAAGACAGTTTTTTTGAAACAGCACTTCATTGATATTAGGATCCATTTGGGGGCTTGTTATGGATTTATCATTTGAAAAATAACTAATTGTTTCTGAATCAATTATTGTTTCTTCTCGTCTTATCACTTGTGAAAAGAAAACTGAAACCGTTGTACCAACACCAATAGTACTAGATATCCCAATATCTCCATAAAGTGATTTTACTGATTGATAAGCAATTGGTAAACCAAGACCAGTGCCCTTTCCAATTGTTTTAGTCGTGAAAAAAGGATCAAAAACACTTTCGAGATGCTCTTCTTTAATTCCTATTCCATTGTCACTTATTGTTATCTTTATTCTTGAATGAGGATCATATTCTAAAGAAGAATCAATTTCTTTGAGTTTCTGAATTGACTTTGACTTAACCGGTGATTTTGCTTTCGTGATTGTTATCTCGATATTTCCTCCGTTTTCTAAGGCATCAATAGCATTAATAATTATGTTCATAAAAATTTGGGACAGCTTGTTCTGGTTTCCAAAAATCACATTGTCTTTACTTTGAATATCCAATGTAATTGATATTCGCTTATCTGCCGTTTGATTGATTATCTGGACTACGTTTCTTATACTATGTTGGATGTCAATTATCTCAAATAAGGTATCTGAATGATGAGAGAAGGCTAAAATTTGTTTGGTTAAATTTTTTGACCTTTTTAGTATTTTTTCAATTAATACCAAGGCGTCCCCCATCTCTAATTTTAAATTATCATCAACATTTTTATTTTCCTTAATTTCCTCAAATATAAAATCTGATAAAACCGATACATTTCCTTGAATTCCCATTAACAGGTTATTGAAATCATGAGCCATACCACCAGCCAATGTACCGAGGGCATCCATCTTTTGATATTGCCACATCATCTTCTCATAGCTCTCTTTTTCCTTATAATGATTTTCCATAATTATATTCTGTTTCAAAATAAATCTTGAGAATGCAAAAGCGATTATCGAGGCAATCAAACCAACTACAAGCAGAATGATGTTCGCTAGAGGGGAAACAGAAAAAATCTCTTCTCCATTTGGTCTCACCAACAGCTGCCATTGGCGATTATAAAACGTGATATTATTTTTATGTACATAATTATCTGATGATTTAAAATCCTCATTGTGGTGATATACCATTGAATCATTCTCATAAATATAGAAAGAAAATATCTTAATTTGATGTGTTTCAAGATAAATATCAATTAGGGTTTCGATATTGAATACTGCATTAAAATATCCGATGATTTCGTCTTCATAAATAATTGGGATATAAGTCGCTAAACCAGTTCCTCCTTGATAAAAGGGAATTAGAGAGCTAATTCCTAATTTTCCAGTTGAAGAAGAATAACTGAAGGCAGTATTCAGCTCCCCATTAACAAATCTAACAATTGATTTATTTAATGCTCCAAGATTTTCCTCGTAGGGATAGATCCACTTAATTGTACCCGTTGTGTTGATCCAGTTGATGGCTAAATAACCCTCAATAAAATTATAAAAATTTGGAATGATTTGTAGATATCGATTATAATCAAAAAGCTCTGTTTTATTATCTGTTGAAACCCATTGATCCAATAAAAGAGTATTTACCAAATTGATTTGTTGATAAATCCGTTCCCCAATATTATTTGACAGATCGTCCCCCATATGCTCTGTTTGTTCATGCAGCTGATTTTGGGACCTGTTCGCGCTGTAGATCCAATAACCACCGGATATGACAATTAGAATTAAGGCCAAAGCTAGGGGGATTTTTGATGAAAGTAATCGAATTTTCTCGTAATCATCTACCATGATCGTATCTACTATTAATACAAAACCCCTTTTCAATATTATTTACCTATTATAAATAGTTGCTAAAAATATAAACAGGATTTGGAATTGTGGTATTTAGGTCTAGTTATGGATATCTATTATTACGACCCAACTTGTTTGCTTTCGTCACGCAATTTTCGGTCATTTTATCGAATATGAGGTAATTGTGAGTAATGTTCAAAATGAAATAGCAACAGGTTCAAATAAGATCAAATATATAGTTAATTTACCTAAATAAGGGGAAATATCCATCCACCAATCCCAAAATCACAACTCTGATAATTTACATAAAATGAATTCAGAAGCAAGATTACGCATTGTTTTGCTTATTACTTTTGTATTCATGATAGTGGAGGTAATCGCTGGATATATTTCGAATTCTCTGGCTCTTTTAGCGGATGCAGGTCATATGCTAAATGATGTAATCTCAATTACACTGGCAATTTTGGCAATTTCACTAAGTAAACTTCCAGCAACAAGGAAGCGTTCATTTGGCTATAAACGGATGGAAGTTTTTGCAGGATTGATAAATGGCGTAGGTTTGTTGGGGATCGGTGTATACATAATTATTGAAGCTGTACTTAGATTTAATGATATAGATAAAGTGGTAATTGATGGTCAACTTATGTTTAGTGTCGCCATTATCGGTTTACTAATAAATATAATCGCAGTTTACCTGTTGTTACCCTCTAAAGATGAAGGTATTAATATTGCTGGTGCCTTTTATCATGTAGTTGCAGATGTATTGGGATCTTTAGCTGCGATTATTGCCGGTATCGGGATTTTATTTTGGAATTGGGTCTGGTTAGACCTAGTTGCTAGCATTATGGTATCATTATTAATCTTGAAGAGTGGACAATCAATTACAGTAAAAGCAGTAAAAATTCTATCAGAAGAGTGTCCAGATGAGATTGACCTGGAGAAAACCATCGGGGAAATAGCTTCACTTTCCAATGTAAAAGAAGTTCATGACATACATGCCTGGAGGATAACAGATGGTCTTGATGTCCTCACTCTTCATTTAACTGTTTACGAGAACTCAAATCAAGATGAGATCCTACATCAGAGCAGAATCATTGCTGAAGAGCATGGATTTCATCATGTGACGATTCAGGTGGAACTTATTCCCTGTATCATGAACCCTGATTGCAATTAATCGATCGCTTCTGGTCCCACCTCTGCGTCCTTTATTTCTTCTGCATCTCTAGAAATTTGCATCTGTTTAGTATGTTCCTTGGCTAACCTCTGATATTTCATATCACGTTTTTGGTAAAATCTACCGAAATATTTAGAGAAGAAGGGAGATAAAATTATCAGAATTAGAATAACTTGGGTTAAAATAAATAATCCAATGATTTCTAAAATTTTAGCCATAACAATTGCAAACATTCTATTATTCATTAAAAGTAGTTATTCGAGATCGTTTAGATATTAAAATCACAAATTATTTAGAACAAAATCAATCCAAAATCAATCTCAAGTATAATGTATTAGCTCCATGATTGGGAATAACAATACTACTAACCATCAAGGTCTCAAATGAACGCATTCCAAGCTCCTGAATGGTGGTCTCTAGATCAATCTCTTCAATTTGCCTTTTGTCAATTCTCCAGAATATGGGTAAAAATTCAGGATCATAGCTATATCCCTTGCTCTTAAGGATATGAAGTATCATGTCAAATGTACTAGTCCTAGGAACAGGCATATTAAGAATAGGAGCTGCCCTATCACCACAAGTTTCACATTTGACATTCTTGGGTTTATCGATTTGATAAAAAGTTGAGGTTAAACCATTGTATATGGTATATTTTAAGGGCAATCCTCCAAGTTTGGTATTTCTAAGGTGGTGTAATAATTTTAGGGCATCTTGGCTCTGTATGGACGCAATTATCGCATTTATCGTGATAATCGCTGGTTCGTGGAAATTTATCATATTGACCACATCATCAACACTAAATATTCCTTCATTTGGAAAATAGTCCTTGACAAGTTTATTGGCATAGCTCATAACAATGGTTACTTCTTCCCGTTTGTTGGCATCGGGCAATTTATCGTGTTGTGATTCGTAGTACAATTGACCCTTTAATAAGCAATGACTCCTTTTTCGTGGTATTCCAACCAGAGTACATGCGGCTAGATCTTCCTGCTCCTTCTCTATCATGGGATCACAATTCAGACAAGCATTCATTCCTGGGATATACGTGTAAATATGCCCATAATAAGTTGCTGTGCCCCCATCAACTAGTGGTTTACCAAAGTGTACCGCTCTACGATTTATTTCCTGTCTGGCAGTAACAGAATCCAAACCAGCAATATATAAATCAGCTTCTTGATAAATTATGGGATCCAATTCTTCCAGTGATGTGTGGTGTGCAATGTAACTTCCATGGGGATTGATTTTGTTGAGCATCTTTGCAGCGATTATTGCTTTTGACGAGCCCTCATCGCCATCCATGAATAATATTTGTCGATTAAGATTCGAATGCTCAATCGTATCCAAATCAACCAGATGCAATGTACCCACACCGGCCATAGCTAGATTTTTGGCAATTTCCGTACCTAATCCCCCAATCCCGGCTATAAGAACCGTCGAACCTTTCAGTGCAGCTTGGTTCCAACCAGGTAATCTTAACTGTCTATCCAATCTTCTCCTTTCTTCATTTGAGAATTTGTCTGAAAAAAAATTGCCATTCACAGATCTATCAGAAACCGTTTGATTCATAACTCTTCCTTATATACGCACTCTGTTTTCCATTTTTTTTGTGAAGTCGTCGAAGTATGGTATAATCATCAGCGATTCTTTTTTGGCGTACAGACATATATCCTCTAATAATGTAAATGGTGTTTGTGTGTAATAAAGGTTAGTAATTAACGACGTATTATTCACAGTAAACTATCTGATTTGCCCCATCGCGATTTAAAAGACATTAAGGAATGGTTTACTTGTAATAAAAGAAAAATAATTTAGATCATCGATTATTGGTCGTACATCAATTTAACTATTATTTTGTTAAGTTGTACAACATATAGAATCATCTTTATTTATAGACTGGTAAGAAATTCCTTGATTCGAGATCCGGCTAAGTCATCGATATTTATTCTTTTCAAAATTGAATCCCCAGGCCTAGAATCAATAATTTTTAAATTTTCTAATTCTTCAAGTTGATTTTTTACCAGTATATGATTCAGACCTGTCGCATAGGATAAAGTAAAGTACCCATGCTTGTAATCACGAGCTGCATCACTTAACTCAATAAGTATTTTCAATTTGTCATGACTCCCAAACACTTTCTCCAAGGGGAACTCCAGATCATTTATCAACGGATTGTCTCCTTTTCGCCACTAAACTGCTGCCTTTACAACTCTCGAACTTATCCTTAAGGAGTATATACTCCAATATAAGTTTAAGCAGTGGTCTACTGTACTCAAGTAAGCTATATCAATTAGATACTCAAAAAGACTCCTACTCTTCTCAATACACTTCTCTGATAGTTCTAATGCCTGATTGAGCTCTTCTTTTCCTAATAAGCAATAACTCTTGTATATTTGTGCTTTAAGTCGCTGCTCAGGATAGATTAATCCGTCTTTTGTGTCAATTATTTTCGTTATTTTTTTTACACATAGATCATAATTTCTATTATCATACAATTCTTTAATTTGTAGCAGTACTTCTTGTTCACAAGCAAGTTTCACTAAATCGTTAAATTCATGTTTGCCACATGAAATGTAGAAGTGCTTTAATTCATACGGCCGTTTCCTATTCTCAACTAATCGGCACTCACATGAAAAATGGTAATGCATTTTGCCATCCTCCATATACGTCATGCGTATGTGTAGATCCATATTAGGAGGCTAGTTTTCATAATCAATGAGCTCCTTGATATCTCCAGTGAACACTGATTTTCCCATTCCCTTTATCCCCATTCCTATCATCACAGATAAATATACTGATAGCATCATCTTAGTTATGAGGAAAAGCATATAACTAATAATTAGTTTTTTTTAGTATATATAATTCAACACTCACGAACTTCAAATTGAAAAAAATAGCTGCAAATCGACTTCTGAGGACTGCAAAACAAGAATCGTGAAGCTCTGAAATAAAACAAAAAAAATCAATTTGTCAGATCTCAATTTCTCAGATAACCAACCCGGATTAAGCAGGTTTCCACTTTTAATTCTTAAGCGTTTTTCTAATTATTTTCCATTATCTCCAATTCCTTTTCCAGTGTAAACAAAATCATAGTTTTTAATAATTTCAATAATACTTTAATTGAGTCATTAGATCAGCAAAATATAATACATTGATTGTCAGTAAAATTAGGCTGTCGTAATTGACATGAAACAAGGTAATTAGTTAATAGTAAGCTGGATTTAATCCAGTCGTGTTTTCTTGTGGCTTGTGACTGCTAAATCAATATTATACCCCAAACAACAAAATTCTGCATAATATATTTACGAGTCAGATAATAGAGTATAGGTTTATTGACTATGTCTGACTATTATTCAATATAATTGATTCGCAATCTAGTAGAATTAAACTAAATATTTTACAATTGTACCTCGTTCATGTTATTTGAATATTTATTACGATAAATCAATTATGATCTTCTTAAAAAGATCGAGTATCCACTATTATTTATCCTTTAAATGAAATTAGTGATATCATCAAAGGATTATTTTAATAAAGAGTAAACTTAAACCTTTATTGCGGATTTATAAATGTCATTTGAAAAAATCAAAAGTGTACTTACACAAGATATGTTAGCTTTGACTGACGCTCTTGAAGAGGATAAATTGTCACTTTTTAATATATTTGCTAACAGGATAATAAGTAATCTTTACTTTGGAGAAACAACTGATTTTATTATTTTAGGCTTTATAATGAAAGATGTTCAAGCTATGTTAACATTGATTCAAAGATCCAGATCAAAATCCCTATATGCAGAAGCAAGAGATATTATACTTGATATCCTTGGTAATATTAATGATTCTCTTAGCGAACAAATCTTAACATTGGAGTTAATCTGGGAAAAATATGAAGAAATAGAAAATACTATGAGAAAATACTTGTTATATGACGCAGAGTACAATTCTTATGAATTAATGCCTGAATTTACTAGATATACAGTAAACAAAATGATAAACCTATTAGTGGGTAACCAAGACTTTATTTTCAATCCAAATTCAAAGGTCTTTGAGGGGTGTACAAACGAAATTGCTAGATTAATTAATACTCATGGTTTTTATAAGAACGATCTATTAATATTTATTATACTTAAAACTTCATTACGCGTTTTTGAATATCGGCGATATGGACAATCTATTTCACTAATCGAAAAAAAAGAAAATGATGCTTGGATTAGCATAATTATTGAAACAGTTCAATTAATAAATAAAGAACCCAGTTTAGATTTCAAAATACATTTTGAAAAAGGGAATAAAATAATCCAAAACTTAGGAGGAGAATGGCGAATTTACTATATTAAATTTAGAGATTTATTTAGGGAAGTAGAAATAAAATCATCAGCACCTATTTTAACCCAAGATGAAAGGAAAAGCTTAACAAACAATATAGCTAGTATGATAGAAAAGGAGGTATAATTTTGAAGATTGGAGACGACTTTTCCATAAAATCCCTAATTGATAAGGTACATTCACGTAATCCATTTTTGACCAAAAAGGAGATTATTGATTTTTTAATTAATGAGTCATTAAATGAATTTCCATCTATAATGCAAAAAGTCAATCTTCCAGACTCTAAATTCTTAGATTTTAAACGTAAGAGTAGGTTAAAAAGAACGAAAAAAGGGTATAGGGTGTATCAATCAGATAAATATATATCGGAAAATGAACTTCTTAACATTTATACCAAATTACAAAAGCTATTAAGAAAACCAGAAAGTAATGATACTTCGGATATATTGCTTGATGGTTCTAGTCAAAGTAATATTCAGGTCCAGAAATCCGAATTTATAGAATTTGACGGAACTACAGATTTCAATCTAACGATAATTGATGAAACCAAGCAATCAAATATACCAGTAACTCCAAAATATAGTGAAGGCAAGTGGATTGACAAAATTAATTATTCAATTGAAAAAAGGTATATGAAAGATGAGACACCCTTACGACCAAGTATACAGTCAATATTGGGTATTATAGATTTAAAAGAATCCGAGGAAACCACTAATTGACCATAACATAGGGAATTTCATAAATGATACAAAAAATCCATTATATTATCGACACATCGACTTGGATAAAAAGTATAGTTGAGAGCGAAAAAAATCACAAAGAAGCTAAATCTTTTGTTCAACAACTCTCAACTAAAAAAGAAAGTGCTGTTATATGGGTTTCTAAGTATGTTGTATCAGAAACATTAAATCGAATTTTACAAATGAAACACAACATTGGAAATAAACAAAAAATATTATCTAAGATATGGAATGAACTTAATGGTGATCTAATTTTAAATGAAGATGATATGGGTGTTGTCCAAACAAACTTAGTTTACAAAAAATCCTTTAAAATTATGCATAAACACGCTTTAAATCAAAGAGCACCAAATTTTATTGATTGTTATCAAGTAGCATTAGCAGATCGATTAAATAAGAAATTTAGAACAGAAATAAAAATAGCTTATTTTGATCAGTATTTTCCTATAGGGGTATATACACCCGTGTTTAATGTACAGAAATAAGCAGTTAAATCGTGGAATCAATAACTATAATCATTGATATATTTTGCAAATCGATCTTTTCATTTACTCAGTATGTTTATGACCGGTAGAATAAAGCCGTGATTATATATCAACTCAAATAACTGACTTATATTTTTATGAAAGTAATTTTACACCACCAATCAATATTACTCAAATTGTATAACAAGAACCACCTTGTACGTTTGATACTTCCTTATATTTTTTTCAATGAAGGTATGGTTGCGTTTTTTTGAACTTATATATATCAACTATATGTTTTTCCTGGTCTGATGACACAAGCAGCTCCTGTTGCCAGAACAAGCTTACGATTCTTTCCTGAAGAATATACCTTATCTGCAGAGATGACAAGGGGATCTGAGACGTGCGGAGGGCACGTCGCAAAATAAGTTGGAAAGCTTTACGATCATGATCGATCCAGTCAATGTCTTAGCTAATCCTTTCATCAATTAATTAATCACTA
>CAZRLL010000037.1:2326-22855 GCA_964600735.1 uncultured archaeon | reverse complement strand
CCATATGGTTTCGATCTCCCTATTTTGTTTTAATTGAAGAGCCTGAAAAATGATTTAAATCAGAAATGTATAGTGAGATTGAAAAACGCCTCAACCAAGCTAGCATTAGAGGTCATTCTACGTGACAGAACAAACATTAAATCAAAGTAATTCATTAGAATCATCAACTCAAATAGAACCTGATGTTGTCCTATCTATTGTCAACTTACGAAAATACTTCCCTGTAGAGGGGGGTTATTTCATAAAGCGTAAAATCGCTGATGTAAAAGCAGTAGATGGGATATCATTTGATTTAGTCAAGGGTGAGACGTTAGGTGTGGTTGGTGAAAGTGGCTGTGGAAAGTCAACTCTCGCTCGTGCAATTACTTTTCTAGATAGGCCATCAGGTGGGGAAGTTTGGTTTAATGGGGAAGATTTACGGTTAAAAAGTTCAAAACAACTAAGAGCTATTGCCAAAGATTTGACATTAGTATTTCAGGATCCAGCCGCTGCTTTAGATCCAAGGTTTACTGTTATGCAGAGCATACTCGAACCTCTTGAAATCCACAAATTAGTAAATAAAGAGGAAAAATATGGAATTGTACGTGATCTCCTAATTAGAGTAGGATTATCACCTCATCATGCATATCGATATCCACATGAATTATCAGGTGGTCAACAACAAAGAGTAGGTATTGCACGAGCTCTAACACTGCAACCAAAAGTAATTATCCTTGATGAACCAGTAAGTGCCCTAGACGTATCTGTGAGGGCTTCCATCATCAATTTACTTATCAAATTACAAGACGAACTTGGTTTTGCATATATTTTTATTGCTCATGATTTATCTGTAGTTAGAAAAGTTAGCCATCGTATCGTTGTAATGTATTTGGGTAAGATAATGGAAATGGGAGATATCGAAGAGGTGTATACAGACCCAATGCATCCGTATACGCAGGCATTAATGTCTGCTATCCCAGTACCTGATCCAACCGCTAAACAGAAAAGAATACATCTCCAGGGAGAGGTTCCCACGCCAATTAATCCTCCCCAAGGTTGTCGTTTTTGTACCAGATGTCGTTATGTTAGACAATTGTGTTTTCTTGAAGAACCAGAGGTAATTAACCTAAGTCCTAAGCATAACGTAGCATGTCATTTTGCTCGGGAAATTAAGGAAGGAACTCACGTAATCACTGAAGAATTGGAAATCAGTTAGTTTCCACGAAGAAATAAAAAATAATTTACAAATGTGACGAACCATCTTTAAATTTAATAATAAAATTCGCCCTGTGTAGTATTTCATTCTAGGCAATCATTAAATTCCACTCCTCCTCAAGGTTGATTGTTCTTGATATTTGATAGACCTCCCAATAATCAAATAAAACAGGTAGAATAACTTTTGTTAGTTTCGTAACTTCCTTCCACCAATGGCTGGCCGTTAATTTGGTTTTGTAAGGAATCTGGATGCTACAATATGAGAACCGATTGGAGAATACCAATAACTTGTGAAGGTTAATACATGATTTCAATTCCTAAATAGAAAAAACGAATTAAGTCATTTATTTCTTGATGAATCTTGTCTAATTCGAACTGAATCATAAAAATCTATAACTATAAAAATAAAATATTATTGATCTAAGCGGATTTGCTTAATATTATAAACTATTAAATAATTATAAATTCTGAGATATTTGTTGAAATTTTTATTCATTCTATTATTAATAATCAATTCAAATTTATTGTTAAGTAATCAGACAATTGTAACCAATTTTTCGAATAATGACTACAATAACTCTGGAATTTATTGGTTACCTGATAATCCCCAGAATTTGGAAGTAATTTACCCACTAAATGTAGTGGGTGGAGTAATTGTTCGCCTCGACGGGGATAAACCTTTGATACAAGGAGCTATCGAGTTAAGTAAATTTAAGATACAGTTGGACGAAATTTCAGAACCAATAAATCAAATGTCTGTTACCTCTGATTTATTGAATGTTACTCCCATCTGGGATGATGGTTACAATGGATCTGAAGCAATTGTGGCTGTAATTGATACTGGAGTTGATTTTACTCATCCTGCATTGGTTGATAAGATGTACCTAGAAAAATCATTCAAAAAAATCCAATTTGGTTACGAAACTAATGAGGGGACAGAAGATAATCATGGACATGGAACATCAGTTGCTTCTTTAATTGCTGCTAATGATATTAATAATTTAAATAAAAGAGGAATGGCCTATGGTAGTAAGATTGTAAATGCAAAGGTGGGAATAGAAAATGGATTTATCACAGCTGCTGCATTAATTGCTGCAATTGACTGGGCTGCATCCTTGGAAGAAGTTGATGTGATTAGTATTTCAATGGGAGAACCAGAAGCAGGATCAACTCTGGATGTGCTGGAACTTGCTGTTAACGCAGCTGTCAAACTTGGTAAAATGGTTGTAGCATCGGCTGGAAACAATGGTAAAAACGGAGCTTATACGTCCGAACCACATTCGATCGGATCACCGGGATCTGCTCCTCAAGTGATTACAGTGGGTGCAGTAGATAATTCAAAAAAGTTAGCCTTATTTTCTTCTGAGGGTCCTACATACGGATGGGAGGCAAAACCTGACATTGTAGCTCCAGGTGTAAGTGTACCCGTAGCCAAATTGGGTGGGGGATATTCTGTAGCAAGTGGAACCAGTTTTTCCACTCCTCTAGTTTCTGGTACAATCGCATTACTAATCTCGACTCTGAAACAAAAGAACCTAACCTATAATCCCGGTTTAATTAAGGCAGCAATTACCTCTAGTGCTAGTGACCTCGGGTTGAGTTGGCAAATGCAAGGGAACGGATTAGCCAATGCTGCAAACGCTTTAAAATTATTGGAAAGTTCAAATGTTCTTGCTAAAATCTATCCTGATATAATTCCACATGCGGCAAGAATAGATATACATGCTGGTGAAAAAATAGTTCATCCCATTACTCTGGTGAGTAGTGAGACTAATGGCTGGAAAGTCGAAAAAATTGCGGGAAATGCAAGTAATTTTGTTAGTCTAACTCTGGATAATACTATTGAATTTTCAAATATTGTCCCTGTTAGTATCTCCACTTCGAGGAATAATATTCCAGGATTTTATACCGGATTTGTTATTCTTTCAACATCCGAAGTTGACGTACAATTTAATATAACAATAAACATTTTACCTCCAGCGGAATTGCGATTGCTAATAGATTTGGTACATTCTCCATGGGATTCAATAATTCATTCCACATCCAAATTAAGGGTTGAAAGATTATTGGGAATTGATCTTGACAAATTTGTTTCATTATTGCGAGGAAAGAATATATGGGTGGAGGAATTCCTTGAGGGCTATTTAGACGAGGAGTATCTCAATCAGTTTGATATATTATGGATGCCCAGTGCATTTGCTTTAACTACACCTAGCTTTTTTGACCACGAATTAAGTAGAACCACTTTACTTACCACTGAAGAATTGTTTGCTCTTAATAATTTCATTGAGAATGGTGGTAGAATACTTGTTGATTTTGGAGGTACCTCAATTGGTGATGAATCCTTTGATAATATAATGCCTGATCATGGTTCGATCCATAGTTTACTTAGTTTATTTGGGATTGAGGTATCGAATATAGGTCAAGAAAATAATTTAAATACGGTAAGCACTCTTAATTCATCCACTATAGGAAATACTAGCCATAGTACTATTGGTGGAAGATCTTCATTAAAATATGGTATTCCAGTAACATCTCATCTGGATGAATTAAATTCTGTTGCTTGGATTGGTGCACAATCGAGAGCCTTCATCATTAATGCCAGGAACTGGAGGGATGACATTCGGATGGGACAGATGGCACAAAACGGTCCGTATAATTTTGTAAATAATGTAATTGATTGGATATTAAAAAGTGAAGGAATTCAATACCTAAATTTTGAGAAAGCAATTATGGGATTGGTGATTAGTGGAAGTATATTTGATAATGGAACAATAGATGAAAATGCTTTGGTAATTAATGCTACAATCAATGATGTTTCAATCCCAATAGAGAACCTTGAGTTCAAATCTACAGGTGAATTTTCCTTTATATTACGGGACATATTCACTGGAGATCTGCAATTATCTTTATCTTACAAATCGGATTATATTCAAACAATTAAGAAAATTGAGCTTGATGCACCAATTATTTCTTTGATTGATCAGATTGAAGATACAGATAACATTATATGGACATTTAATGTTCAAGAAGTTTCAACCATTCCCAAGTATAACGTACGGATTCTTATTAATGACCAAGTAGACGTTGCTGGACTAAGCTATACTTTTGATCAGAAAAACCTGGTTGTGAGTCTTGATAAATTAGCCTATGGAAAGCCTGGTGTAATAAAGATTGATGTGGAAGTAATTGATAGATACAGTAATTTTGGTAAGTATATCGAGAGTTCAACTACGGTAACACCGGTATCAATACCATCAAGTTCTCACAATACTAATGTATCTACGAAGACACCTACTATAAGAAAATCTACATCAACTGAGAAAGTTAGTAGCCACATCTTATTCGTAATAATTGCTGTTGTTTATCAACAAAAACGTCGAAAATTAAAGTTAATAAGTTAGCATTCATTCCTTTTATGGTCGAAAATAGTGTACTATTAATATTTCACTTTTAATTCGCTCTTATCTAGTTAAATCCCGAGGTTGTAAAACTAGGGAGTAGTGGTGGAATGATCCCACCAGTAAGAATAAGGGTCCTTTGTGTCTAAACTTCTCACAAAGAAAAAAGTTTACTTTTTTCGATCATACTAGTTAGAATCAATCTGAAGTATAAGATAATACACCAAGACATAATATTTGAGAAAAATCGTTAATTCTTGGCTTATTTAAAGAATGATGATACATATTATCAGAATATAATTTATGTAAAATCATTGTTGAGAAACAAAGTATATTGCTAATACGACAAACACAGAAATCGTTATTTGAGTCGCAAGTCGGTTCCAGTTACGGCGTCTCCACTTGGGTATTTCTTTTTTCGCCTTAGGAGCTTGGCCTGTCATTGTCTGATAACGAGCATCGGTTTCGATTGCTTTTCTCTTCTCCTCCTCTGTCATGTCTTTGACTTTTTTTCCTGCAAAAATCGATGTTCCTCCATGAGCAAATTTCATATCAGTCGTACTCACCACACTTGATTTCTGTATCGATTCAAATTCCCGATACTCTTTTAATCTGTCTGGTTCTCTATACCTATTAATAAAGAAGAAAGCTATTGCCCCTAACCATATAAGATAAATGTATCCTGGGCTTATCCATGAAGTTGGGTCAGAACCTAAATTATCTTCAGCTGTATCACTGAATAGATCGTTATCCGAATCTTTTTTGTCTGGATTACTTCCTGTACCTCTCCCAAGAACTTGCCCTGTCTCAGGGTGAGTTACAACGCTTCCTCTATCCGCAATTTCAATAATATCTGGTAATAAATCTCCATCACTATCAAGTAATCCCCGCTTATTTGGTGCACTAATTGATGGTGTATTTGTGTAAGATGTACCTGATGTGATTGATATCCATCCCATCATCAGTATATATAAATACCAGACAGTTATGATAAATAGTGAAAAGGCAAGGATGATTTTCATATCATCCTTAACGAATTTCTTGAGTATTTTTATTACTTTAGTTTGACTGACACTCATTATATATCCTCAAAAACAGTGAAATATAAAACCTTAATTTAATTGCGTGTTTACAGTTATTAAAAACTTTATTTACATTATTGTATCTCAACATTAAACGAAATTCATATTGTAACTAATGTTTTTTTCTTCGACGTGCAACAGTTATCAATACTAGTCCACCAAATAATAGTGATACGAAGGGGAATAGAATACCCGAGTCATCTCCGTCTTTTGTAGTTTCCGGTACTAATATTTGTCCACTAGTTAACACTGTAGTTATTATCTCACCGTCAGAATTAGTCATTATAACGGTAGTATTTTCAGTTATCGTGGTTATTTCAGTAATAGGTGGAAGTGTGACTAGAGGTGGAGGGGGTGTCCAGATTGGAGGGGGTTCTGGTTCATTATCTCCAATGAAGAACCAGTAATTAACTAAAGCCATGTTCTCTGAAGTATCTGTTGCAAAAATATTCAATATATACCAATGATAAGATGTGTTGGTTAGTACATCAGCAGAAAGGGTAATAGTTAATTTCAATTGGTCGTCTAGGTATGAAATTGTCATCACTGCTGAAAAATTACCCTCTAGGGAAGCATTGAAATTACCTTTGTTCAGATCGTCTAAATTATCTGTTACGTTAAATTTTAAAAACAATTTTCGTCCCTTTATAAATCCGGTTAAGTTCTGATTTTCGTCGTATGGGATTATTACAGGTGGAGTCGTATCTACTTTTATTTCCCATCTAAGGTAGTCATTTCCATACACCGCTTGTATAATATAAATACCATCAGCTTGTATATTATAAGTAAACTTGTAATGCCCCTCATCAATTTTTATGATATTGATTTCTTGTATGCCAAACGTTCCCCGTAAACTGACCTCAGGATCACTTGCGGGTAAGCTATTATCAGTTATTTTGAATTCAGCTTCAATTTTGGTTTTAGTCACTGATGATGAAATGGGATGTATCCGTTTGGTTTGTGTAAACCATTTCCAGACATTTGATGATAAAATCAAATCATTTGGACCCCCTGCACCTGGATATCGTCCAGTGACACCAAAGTTATCCATCCAAAAGTTAGTACTTGTTACTAGGACTCTACCTCCTCCCGGTTGATCGTAAGTTGCTATAGTTGGTTTATCATTTATTTCTGCAATTACAGATGCATTACTTCCTGCAGATAGGAAATTCCCAGCATGGCTGATTTTTTTATCAACTTTTCTTACTATGGAACTTACATTATATATCTTTGCTGCACTTGGAGAGCCTACTTCAACACCTGTTGTAGATGTTGTAATATCAAAATTCGAGATTAAAGCATTGATCCCAGTCGCATTGGTCCCTTGTCCTCCCCCTTGAAATCCATTAAAATCAACTAGTAGTGATCCTCCTCCATTAACAAAATCTACAATAGCATCAATTTCATCTTGGTATAATGGATTGGGATACTCTGATTCAGCAAAACCACCCCCCTCTGATACTAAACTTAATGGATCTGGCATCCACAAAATATTATAACCACTAAGTAATGCTGGTGTTAGCTTTGTCTCACTTTCTTCAACCCAAATTCCGTTTTGTTTTGCTACATCAACCATGCCACCAGTATTTGATCCACCAATTATATCCTGTCCAGATTGATCCCAATTAGTATGACCACGATCAAATAAAGCAAGAGCAATTGGTTCTCCACCCACTGTAAATGTAAATTCTGATATCGATTGATCTGTACCGACTGTTGCTATAATTTGTCCGGTATACAGACCACCTACAACAGCATCATTAGTATTGATATTAAGATATGCAATTTGAGAATATTCATTAGGGGACAGAGGTTCAATTGTTATTATTGTTGATAAATTTCCTGTCAAAGAAAGAGACACTTTTTGTGGATGAGAGGATATAACAGAATATGGTATTTTTGTCTGTATGTTTTTCAACAGGATGTCTTGAAATTGAAGAGGACCCTTATGGGGGGTTATCTCAACTAACATTGGATTGTTTCCAAAACTCGTCAAAAGGTCAAATGCCGCTTTTGCATTAACCATTCCTTGCCCATAGGCATTTTCACCACGACCAGCAAATGTATCCGCTGTTTTCATTAGAGCAGCTTTTATTGTTCCCGGATTATAATTTACTCCCTTTCTATTTAATTCAGAAATTATTGTTGCAATAGCACCGGCAGTTAGGGGTGAAGAAAACGAGGTTCCATCGACTGCACAGTAACCACCATTCGTGCATGTAGTTGTAATTTCAACACCGGGGGCGATTACATCTGGTTTTGCAATTCCTGGCACTGCTGGTCCTTTTGATGAAAATCTTGCTAATCCTTCATCTCCTTCAGTCGCTCCTACACCAATTGTATTTATTGAACCACCTGGATAATGCATTGAACCAGTAATTGGTCCCTCATTTCCTGCAGAAGCAACAATAATTATTCCCTCCGCTTCCAACCTTCGGAGCGCAATTTGCCAAATAGCCGCATTTGATCCCAAAGAAATATTGACAATATCAATTTCACTACTGTGATTTGCAATCCAATCTAATCCTTTTAGAAAATCCCCTCCTACTTGCCCCTCAGGTGTGCATCCTGCTGCAACTGCGTATAATGATGCGTTGTAAGCATTTCCTTTGTTTCCAGATCCTCCAGATCCTGCTCCAGTACCTGCTGCACTTCCGGCAACCAAGGTACCATGATCAGCACAAATAGGGAATGTTTCTCCATCTGCAGAATTTATCTCATAAGTAGATGAACCATCTATAGAATATGCTTGACCCTGTAGACCAGGATGATTGAAATCAACTCCGTTATCTAGAATTGTAATAACTATACCACTTCCAGCAGAGTTAGGATTGAGATCCCAGAGTTCCTTAACATTCATAATGTCTGCTTCTGTATTGCCATCAAGCGATATTGCTGATGAATAACCAGAATTTGGCCCAACAATGGGTTTTTGGAGATAAGTGAAACTATCGAAAGGGAATATGCTATCTGGATCTGATTCCATTAATTGTTGTATCTTCGTTACCTGATTCTTCACTTTTATAGCCCATAGATTGGGATATCTTTGAATAATATCAGATCTTTCGCTTAATCCCACATATTCATCCCAAGTATCTGCAAATATAACATAATCTTCCAATCTCTCATTATTCTTCACAACCCCATGAGTTTCTCCAATTTCATATTTGATTGTATGGGGAATACTCTCAACTACTATCTGTTGCTGATCACTTACTGGCTGCCCTATTGCAGATAAAAGAATTGTTGAATATAGTATTAATACTATAAGAAAACTAGATGTCTGTACTTTCATATGAACTAATTCATTTTGAATTTCAGATAGATATAAGCATTAGTTATCGACAATATGCTATAAATAATATATTAACGAGAAATCCTCAAATGTTGCAACAGTCAAAAAGTATATACTTTACTTGTACCTGCTGTTTTTCTACTATATCGTAATAAAAAAGAACGAGATCACAAATTTTTCTGACCATGGATAAAGTGATTTCCACCAATGGCAAATAAATCCGCATCTCCAGAAAATTCTATCACTTCAATATTTGGATTACTTGGTTTGCACCATTCCCATTAATGATTTATCATATGTAATACTGGTTCTTCAAATAAACAAAACAGACATATGTAAGGGCACGCACTATCCACTCATTATTTCGCGGACTTTCGATACTCTTCAAGTTGAGGTCCAAACAAGAGACATCTGACTGAATGATCGGGTTCAGTTTCAATTGTATCCGGAATAATTTCTGAACATTCTACCATTGCTTTTGCGCAACGAGGATGAAAACGACAACCAGAAGGTGGAGTTATGAGATTTGGGATAGTACCAGGAATAGTAACTAATTCTTCCTCTCTTTTTGAATCAACAGAAGGAATGGCACCTAACAACCCAATTGTATAGGGATGCTGGGGCTTTTTAAAGATGGTAAATACATCAGCAAATTCAACTATATTTCCTGCATACATAATAGCGACTTTATCACACATTTCTGCAATGACACCAATGTCATGTGTAATCAACATAATAGCCATATCGAAACGGTCCTTTAAGGATGTCATCAAATCCAAAACTTGGGCTTGGATTGTTACGTCAAGGGCAGTAGTTGGTTCGTCAGCAATAAGTAGATCAGGGTTGCATGATAGGGCTAAAGCAATCATTACACGTTGACGCATGCCCCCAGAGAATTGCCATGGATAGTCTTTCATCCGGTTACCTGCATCTGGTAGACCAACTAATTCTAGTAAAATTTGAGTCTTCTCGTCCGCTTCAAATTCATCTACTTGCTGATGTAGTCTTATTGCTTCGGATATTTGCTCTCCAATATTTAAAACTGGATTTAGACTAGTCATTGGATCTTGAAATATAATTGCGATTTGATTTCCTCGAATAGATCGGAGATCAGAATCAGCCATTTTCACTAAAGATTGCCCCTTCCAAAAAATGTCACCATGGACAATTTTTCCTGGTGGTTGAGGAATTAATCCTAGAACTGACATTGCAGTGACCGTTTTTCCACTTCCACTCTCTCCAACTATTCCAATTACTTCTCCAGGATATATTTCAAAATTTACACCATCAACTGCCTTAACTACCCCATCTTCAGTAAAAAAATAGGTTTTTAATTCTTCTAGTTTTAAAATTGGTTCATGTTTTGTCTCAGATGCCATAATAATTCCTCCTTAACGAATTAATTATCAAATCTAAATGCAGATTTCATTTAGATGAATATAAATTAGATGTAAGGTACCTCAATCGATGAGAAATTTTTAGACTTTTGAATTATAGAATAATTGATTTTCAATATATGTTAAATTCAATGATAGGAATAAATGATTTCAAACCTTCGAATACATCTGTTGTTTTGTTTCTCAATGATCAGGAACAAGAATATATTTTGCCTATTCAACGTTTTATATGGAAATTTGATGAATAATGAAATCGTTCTTTAGGAGATAGGAGATAAATTGCAGCATCTGCTAATGCTAGAATTATTGCACTAATGAATGTATAAATGACTGTTCCACCAATTAATACTGGCCAATCGAAAGCTGAAGCAGATCGAACTAATAAATAACCTGAACCGGGGATGTCAAAAACTACTTCAAGTATGGCTACTCCAGAAAAGGCAATTGGAAATGTGACTGCAATTGATGTTATTAAAAATGGTAGTGCATTTCTCAAGGCATGTTTAAATAATACTTTTTGTTCACTTAGTCCTTTTGCTCTGGCTGTTCTAATGTAATTTTCCTTGAGGATCTTTAAAATATTGCTTCGAACGAGTCGATACTGAAAGCTTGTGTAAATTAAAATAACTGTAATTATGGGGAATATACTGTATTTTAATATATCGATTATTCCTGTAGGTGGTGGAATAGGGAAATAAGAATACTCATGGTAACCTGATAAAATAATTATCCAAATACCCAGAACAAATGGAGGGAATGAATATGCAGCGGTGGTAATAAGTCGTACAGAATTATCAAATGCACTGCGGTGATATTTGGCTGATAAAAGACCCAATGTAATTGCAAGAGGAGTATAAATGAGAAATGCAGTTCCAAAAACAAGAAAAGTATATCGTAATGCTTGAGAATATAGCTCCAATACTTCTTTATCATTGGTCCAAGATACCCCGAGTGATTTTTCCATTATTAATCGATGGAAAAAATTGTAATACTGCTGGTAAATGGGTACATCAATACCTAAATCACGTCTTAATTCAGCCAATCGCTGGTCCCTGTTCGGACCGCGATATGAAAATAAGAATATCACTGTGGGATCATATGGTATTACCGCAAGTAAAGCGAATAAAAATGCAACGACTCCAAATATTTGTATAACCAGACTCATTGCACGAAAAAAGATAAACTGCAGGAAATTCATTCACCCACCTCTTGTCGATATTTGAAAGGAACAGCCTTTATTCCTCCTTGAAGTTTTGGATCCAATGTATCACGGATAGAATCGGAAAAAAGGGTTAATCCAAGCACTAAAAAGAATATTGCTAGAGTAGGAAAAACAACAGTCCACCAATGAGTAAAGTTTCTATCAACAAAATCACTGTGTGCAATATCTGAACCCCAGGTTAATGTACTTTCAGAACCAAAACCAATAAACCCTAATAATGTTGTTCCAATAATAATGTCAGTGAATTGATACGAAAATATAATAAGGATTGTCGGAATTAATTTCGGGAGAATATGGGAATACAAAAGTCTGATATTGCTACATCCTAGTTGTTTGGCTGCAAGTATATATTCATTATTTAATGTCTCTTTAACTTCTGATCTTATTATTCGTGCACCTAATGGCCATGTAACAAAAGCCATTCCAGTAAAAACTGCAAGAAAATATCCACCGGGTATTGCTCCTCTTATTGGGATTGAAACTGTAGAAATTAATATTAACAAAATAAAAGGAGGAAATGTCATCAGGGCATCTGAAAGACGCGTGACAACAGAATCCCACCAACCCCCATAAAATGCAGAAGATATCCCAAATATAAGAATTAAAGATATCGAAATTGACGATCCAACAATTGCTATCATGAAAGTATAAGTAGTACCAAATATAATCCTAGAAAAAACATCTCTACCTATAAAATCAGTTCCAAACCAGAAATGTCTATTCGGAGCAACTTGAACAGAGGTCTCAAATGTAAAACCTGGTAGATCATAATTTTGAAAGTAAGGATTTCGAAAAAAAAGAGTGTGAGTTCTAAAATGACTAGGTGGATCGATCAACATTGCAAATGCAGCCCAAAGTGCAAAAAAGGTGTAGATCAAAATGATTGTCAATCCAATCATGCCTGGTGTATCCTGAGACATTCTCATGATATATTTTGGTATACTTTTTTTTGATTTATGGTAATACAATGCAAACTCATCAGTAAATTGATTTGACAGGTTTTGAAAATAATCAATAATTTCTTGAGATTGTTTCCAATGATAGGATCCAATTTTTATAATACCGTCATACGTAATAATAACTATGGTAGGTGAAGACAGCATTATTTTTTCTAGTATTGGATTTGGATAGTTGATTTCTATGTGTAGGATTTCTTTTTTTAATATAATATATGACTTACCAAATGGAGTTTTGACTGAAATTGACAGGGAATCAATTTTCAAATATTTTACACCCCAATTAGAAATCATGAATCTTGCGAGCATTGTAATTAGAATTCCAGATATGATTGAAGCAAAGGTCCAATTAATGTATATCTCACGTAATGTTAGGCTAAGGAATATAGTTAACCCAAATATATAGAATATGATACTAATAAAATATAGCCCTAATCCAACAAATGTAATGAACCAGGAAAAATAAACAGGTTTATGAATAATCTGATCAATTAAATCCTCATTTTTGGTAAACTCATTTTTAATATCATTTTCGTTATGCATCCAATATACGTCTTTCTTATTCAAACATTTATATTTATCTCGTAAAAAGAATCATTTATTTCTTGATATAAAATCTATATCTGACTTAATCCATTTTTCTCCTAATTTGTGATTTCAGCAGATTATTAAACATATCACCCTTTTGGAGAGATGCATTTAATATTTTCATCAAACATAAGATGCGGTTTTGGATTTATTCATACCTCGCCAATTCAAAGATTCTCGTGGGGATATCAAGCAACGCATTATGGGGAATAATCATATCAATATTTCATCATCAGTATCAATAAAATATTATTCCGTTTCTATTTTAATCCGAACAATTATATGTCTTTAATCGAATTGTATTATGATTGCGATCGAATAAATATTATCGTAGTAGAAATCACCTACCTAAAATCGAACAGACATTATTGAAAAAGATCGAGAAAGATATAGGTGAACCTCTTCCTGAGACCATGTACTGGGGATATGGCTACAATATAATATTTGGTAGATTGAACTCCCTTTTTTTACGAGGTCATCCAGATGAGAGAAAATTATCAGTTTTACCAGAAGAAATATGTGAAGCTACTCGTTTGGAATTAATATCAATCGGAATAAATAGAGTAAAGAAAATACCTGAAAATATTGGAAATTTGACTAATTTGCGAAATTTATTCTTTGGGAATAATTTATTAATAAAAGTTCCTAAATCAATTTCACAATTAGAAAGACTGCGATCTCTGGAGTTGCAAAATAATAGAATTAAGGAATTTCCCTTGATAAGGAATGGTTTCAAATACCTTCAAGACCTTAGTCTAGGAAATAATCTTCTGGATAAATTACCTGAAGATATTGGAGATCTACACAATCTGGTAAGTCTTCGTGTTCCATTTAACAAAATTAGAAAATTACCGGAGAGTATGGTTGAGCTTCAACATTTGCGACTGCTAAGATACGGAGATAACGAAACGAAAGAATTACCTGATTGGTTAACTAATTTCACATATTTAGAAGAATTAAGTCTTCATAATAACCAACTAGATTTTCTGCCAGAAAGTCTAGCCAAGTTATTACACCTTAGATTTCTGGATTTAAGGAACAACAATTTGGAAGAAATTCCAATTAATGTGCTGTGTGAACTAAAGAGCCTTGAAGATATCTACATTAGTGGAAATCCGTTATCAGAGAAATTTATTTTTAAATTCAAGACCATTAAACGATTATTATCTAGAAATCTAAGGATTGACGGTAGCTATATCGATGATTACTTCAATAAATCTGATTTATTTGACTGAAATCAAAAAGTAATTTTTTCTAAACATTTTATTATCAAATGAAAGGCAATATTCTTCAAAATGTAAAATTGAACTATGTTACCTAAATGAGTGATTTTATTAAAAAAAAGGCAAAAGATACTATAGAATTACCCTCAAAAGCACTAAGTAAAACTTTGAGTTTTTTATTAAAAGATGTCATACTTGAAATTATGAATGAACTCGGTGTCTCTAAGGTAACTCAAGCCAAAATGATGAATACAGGTTTCAACATAATAAAAAAATTAGGGATTAACGATAATAAAATCAAACGTGATATGCTGAAACAGGCAATTAAAAAAGAATTAAATCTTTAATTATCGAATAATCCTTTTTTGAAACAGAACGACTTGATTTTCTTGAATTCGAATAGTTTCCAAATAATAATGAAAGTATCCTATTTCTCCTTTAGAATCTTCTTTTTATGCGCAGTGCCTAGTTGTCTTTTACTTAGCAAAATATTTTATTTTTGGTCAGAATTATTTGTTTTAGTGCACTTTAAGGAGATAAAAAGGAAACAAATAGTGTGGGTATTGGTTTTTTATTTACTATTTTTATTTATAATCAATATTGGTGTTTTCATATTTTATAATTCATCTAATTTCTCTTCACCACAATCTTACAGTTTTCTATCTGAAAATATATTCAAATTAGATTTTGAGCAAATTACATCGATTAAGTCTTATGATCTGGGGTATCTAATTCTTGGTAATAGAAAAGGATTAAACAATGATCACATATGGCTCTTGACATATCGATCATTACTCCATGACTCTATTTGGACAACAGAGATTAATTATCCCAATTATCAAGGATTGACCATAATCGCTACAATGGAAGAACATATTATTATTGGTGTTCCTTATCAAAATATTAATTCTGAAATTGGAGAATCAATTTTTACAAGCATCTTATACTATGACAATGAGGGGAAATTTGAGGAAAAGATTGATTTTGAAAGGAAAAAAACTTTATATGATCCGGACAATATTATTCATTTCTCAGGAGCCTACGAAGGCAGATTACTGGCATCTTTAGAATATGTGCCATTTGAAGCAATATTTCAACGACTAACCCTCAGAGCTATCAATACAATGTCTCAAACAATAGAGGAGCTTATTGTTCATAATAACTTTTTTGGTCTAATTGAGTTTGTGGACCTAGATTTTATTGATGCTGATACACTCCAAATTATGATTGGTTGGAATAAAATCGATAAAATGATGGTTAATATTCCAATATGGGGAAATACTTTTATCACAGTTTATGAGATTGATATCTCTACTTCAGAAATAAAAATAAACCGAGTACATGAACAAGAATTCTTTTGTCCAAATGATGAAATTAGCAATTTTTGTTTCATTATTCCTACAGCAATCAACGAATTTATTACTATCTCACAGGTACGAGACTTGAATGAAAGTTTTAAAGTTCAGTCGATTTTAACTCTAAATTCTACTGTTGGGACAGTAAATGTTTGGAAACCTAGTTTTAGCGATTATCAAATTAATGATTTCTTTCAACTGACTAAAAATCAAATAATAATTGGTGGTTATGGAATTGAACCAATATTCCAAAGAAAAATAGCAAGTGTAGAGTATATCTCAATAACCAAGAGTGGAATAGCTATAAATGACCTTTATCTTAATAAGAGTGGCTTTATTGTTAGCGAAATTAAATTGCTTGAGAAATTTCCTGCAAATAGGTTTGCTGTAATTATTTATGCGCTAGATGACAATGCAAATTATTCATACTACATCCAATTTTATAAAATTAATACCAAAAATTTAATTGATTTAAGTTCACTTAATCTAATAATATCGGTTTTTGGGAGTTTCTTTATCCTAATTGTTATTATTCTCTACAAGTCAATTACGAAATTGGTCAAAAAAATCGCAAAATAATGAGAAATATAACCATTAAAATCAATAGTATAGAATAAAGGGATTATCTCAAGACCTATACTCAAACTTATTTTTATTACTTCACGCCCTACAATCCGCTTTTATCTGGATGGAAACTGGCTCATAACTGTAAATCTTTACAATTTTACCCATTCAGCAGCTCTTTTTGGATGTCACCATCCTCTTTTGAGTAACTAGAACCTCTTTTCTTGCGAAAATATACTTCTTTCTTGAAATTCCTTTTTTTCGTGGAGTTAAATATGGTATTTTGGGAATAAGAGGACAATTTCGTGTTTATACAAACGAGATTTTAGGATAATCCCGGATAAAAATAAAAATTATTTAAAAATAAATAATTGTTCCAACCATAGATTTTAATTTCTCTAAAGGACAATTTTTTAGGGATGAAAAAAGATAAGGATCCATTTACATGGATCGCGATTAGGTTCCTCCTCGGAGTATTAATCGGATTTGCAATGATTTTAATGGGTTTTATGTTTTTATTTATTGGACTACTATCACAGGCGGATGAAGCATATCGCTCATCGGCTTGGAAATGGTATCTAGCAGCTATATTTTTCGTGGCTGGTGGATCATTATTATTCCATTATACACTTAAGGGTGCTCCTGAACCGGGAAATATTGCTCCATCAGGAAAAATCAAAACGGAATGGATTAAATAAAATATTTTCAAATGTAATGCTTGCAGTCAAGACAAAACTGAAAGAAAGAATAAAACAAGGTAATTATCTCTTTTAGTACAGCCACAGCCAAAATACGAAATTAGTAAATCTTCAATAATTAGAGTTTTTTTCTTATAATTAGTAAGTAAATATACCATTGACTTAAACACTCTATGTTATTGATACACACTTTTTTAAATGTCCAAATACACTAGAATTTGCTGGCGAATCTGAAAAATTGAGTGATAAATCACTCTGAAATGACTGATAAACGTCATATTAGCATTTGACCAGTGTAATCCATTTGAAAGTTGCTTAAACCCAAATGCAGGATTATCCAAATTTCATGGAATGTGAGATGAATTATGAATTATGTCGTTTATCCAATAAGAAGGAGAGCGATTTAAGATGTCCTTAATAGTATATTCTATCAGACGCTTAATCGCAATAATTCCATTGCTTATTGGTATTAGTATCCTGAATTTTACGCTTTATGCGTTTACACCAGTCGATCCAGTCGGTGCATTTCTCGGCTTGAATCCCGACGCGATGAGTAATAGAGAAAATATCGAAAAATCATGGGGTCTCAACAAACCTGTATATGAACGATACCTAGATTGGGCGATTCCAATGTTCACTGAATTGGATCTTGGTATGTCTTGGCAAAGCGGTTCACCAGTAAGAGGGGAAATTCTTCCACTGGTTAATAAAACATTTCTCCTATTTGGTACTGCCTTTTTTATTACTATTGTAGCTTCGACAATTACAGGCATTGTTGCTGCAACCAATCATAACAGTTTTTTTGACCAATCAGCATTATTTGGTACATTAGTTGGATTCTCTATTCCCGCCTTCATTTTGGGGTTAATAATTATTATCGCAATTATGGCTTTAACTAATAACGAGATAATAGCAATTTATGATGGATCACTTCATAAAAATATTACAGACTATTGGCATGTTATTGTGGCTGCAACTATCACAATAGTAATAGGTTCAACAGCTTTCCTGACTCGATTAGTTCGTTCACAAATGTTAGATGTGCTTAGACAGAATTATATTAAGACAGCACGTGCAAAAGGATTACCTGAAAGGATAGTAATTTATAAACATGCATTAAGAAATGCATTGCTTCCTTTTGTTACAGTAGTAGCTCTAACACTTCCGGGAATTCTCAGTGGTCAGGCAGTAATTGAAATTGTTTTTAACTATCCTGGTATGGGAAGAAGAATTGTACGGGCTGCTTTATTCTTCGATATGCCCGTTCTCTTGGCAATAAATATGTTCTTTGGTGCTATGTCAATTCTTATGTTACTCGTTGCAGAGATAATATATGCCATAGTTGACCCAAGAATTAAATTTTAGGTGATGATATGAGTAGCGTCGTAGTAGATGAAAAAAGCGTAGAAGAAAGATTAATTCCATCATCTGAAAAATACACTCCTTCAATATTCGGAAACGCAATGACTCTGTTTTCAATTATCTTTGTCTTCATAATTTCCATATTACTTCTATGGGGATTATTATCAACAATTTTAGCCATTTCCCATTTTAAGCAAACTGCTGATCAAGGATATCCCAAATATCCTGAATCTGACACTGGTTCCGCACTCGATTACGGATTTTGGATGAGATGGGCTATCGGTGGTTACATCCTAGCCCTTGGGTTATACTTACCCACACGATGGATGATGCGTACATATGGACGACAATCATTAGAAATTACAGATGCTGGTATCATCATTTCAAAATTTTCCATTTTCCGCTTACTTGTATTTCCGTTTGCTTTAACAAGAAGATTTCCCTTTTTTAATTTCTCTACTAAGAATACTGTCTCTTGGGATGGAATAGTAGATATTTCAGTAAAAAAATCAACCAGCATTTTCGCAGTTGTGTGGAGAGGTGTGGATAAAATTATCTTATATTCGATGGATAAAGCAATCTCTTTGGAAACAATGACTTTGCGAAATAGAGGAGATTTGACCCGTAAATTAACAGCATTCGGTGATTCACTCGAGGAACGTGTTATTGATTTCGGATATGGAGCTCAATTAGCAGTGGTGTGGCGGAGATTGAAACGTTCTGCAGTTGGAATGGTGGGTGCACTATTATGCATTTTCTTTATTGGTGTGTCTCTATTTGCCTCATCAATTATTCTTGTCAATCCCATAAATACAATAGAAGCTCAGTTACAACAAAGAACCGTTCTTGGCTTCTGGAATCCCAATTATTTTAATATTGAGGATATTAATGAAGCACCTTCTGGAACTCACTGGCTTGGAACTGATAGATGGGGTCGAGATATATTTGCAAGATTATTTTTTGGTGCACTATATTCAATATTAATTGGTGTTGTGGCTACATTTGTACAGACAATTATTGGTGCGGTAGTTGGTGCAACTTCTGGTTATGTCGGGGGAACAACTGATCAGATTCTCCAGAGAATTACAGAAGTTCTCATTGCTATGCCTCAATTACCCATTTTACTATTAATCTCCGCTTCATTTACTCCGCTGTTCGAAATAATTGCAATTGAGGGTGCTTATTATCTTGTGGTATTTTTCTTTTTCGCATTAATCAGTTGGGGATTTACTGCAAGAGTTGTTAGATCTGAAGTTTTAGCACTGAAAAACAGTGAATTTATTCAAGCTGAAAGAGTTCTAGGAGCAACTCACTATAGAATAATAACCAAGCATATCATGCCCAACTCGCTTTCAACAGTGATCATATTCCTTACATTAGGACTCGCAAGCAATATTACTGCAGTGGCAGCACTTGCTTTTCTCGGTTTTGGGTCTCAAAGTACTTTAGTTTGGGGACAAGATTTAGCAGAAGCAGTCTATAATCAGCCGACTAAGTACTGGTGGGGGCCTACATATATAAGTCTTGCCCTCTTTTTATTAGTGCTTGGGTTTAACCTCTTAGGAGATGCCTTCAGAGACGCCCTAGATCCAAGATTGAAAAATTAGAGAAAGTAGAGCTCAAATTATATAAGTCTTGCCCTCATGGGCGCCTTCGATCCAAGCAATTTGAAAAATTAAATAGATTAATAATAATAAACATTGAATAATAATTTACACTCCAATAATTTAGGAGATCGTTAAGTCTGTTATGAAGAGTGTATCCACATAATTACGAAAATAATTGATTATAGATCATTTATTTACATTATTGATTGCTTATAATCTTAACACCGCATTCAATACAGAAATTATTGCCAGCCGTCTCACCATGCCCATTAATACATAATCGAACATTTCTATTATCGTATTTGGGTTGATTATCACGAATATGATAAAGAAAAAATGTAATCAAGGAAATTACTACTACTCTGTCATGGTAAAATTGTTGGGTAGAGTTTTTTTAGTTTTCTTCTTGCATCAATAGTTGTAAATTGCCAATCAACCTTTTTCCATTTACGATTTCGTTCACGCTGCCACTTCTTTACTTCAGACTTCAAACTCTCCTGATCTCCAATGCGTCGATTCAAACATTGCCTAATTAGCACACTAAATTCACATTCTACTATATTTAACCAAGATGCATGGACAGGT
>CAZRLL010000037.1:0-2316 GCA_964600735.1 uncultured archaeon | reverse complement strand
TGTAAAATATGCATCTATTTTCTTGATAATTCTTCTCGCTTCTGCAGGCTCAAATACCTCATACAAGAATTTGAATTTATGACTACTGTAATTGTCCAAGACCAATCTAATCTGTTTAGCATGGCTGTAATACTTGTCAACCAGTAATTTCATCATACTCGCAAAATCTATTCTTGTCTTAGTTTCTGTGATTTCCACGTAACGAATTCCTGCCAATGGTTCAAAAAACATAAACAGGTTAGCAACCCCATTTCTCTCATATGGGTTAATAATGCATCCAATACTTTTGTCCAAAGTTTTAAATTATAATCTTCAGATAGAACTTTATTTTCTCTCACGAAAGCCCTATAAAAAGCAGGAATTAGATTATCATAATATATATCGTTCGAAATATGAAAAGAATAACAGGTTATCGATCAAGTTCATAAAATTATATTGAAATAAAAACCAAACTAACCCTTTGGAATTTTATCAGCATCACCATAGTTCGTAATATCCCCCTATTAAAATTTTTCTTTATCTTGAAGTCTCTCTTTGACATAGTGCTTAGAATCACACCTGCTTTATGATGCCTTTTCTTCAATCAATTAAATAAACCATTCATCAAAAAATATAATTCACGCTATGATGCGGAATTAGAAAAGGTTTTCGATTTTTTATACAAGCCGTAATATTTCACTTAGGTTCAAAAATGAGAAATAATTTCACCTTTTTTATTTATTTTTCAAATTTTTATTATACATCAGGGCTACTAACTAAGGGATCGGCTACTCTTCTAGAATCATCACTAACCTTTAGGATAGGTTTCTGAATTAATAGCTTCACTAAAAGGATTATAACGCAACACCATGAGCAAAACGTTATTGGTTTCATGGTATACTTGATTTCGACAATATGGGCGATTATCGCGATCGTTATTATTAATGTAGCCTTTTAGGGATAAAAATAAACAGGCTTTAAGTCTATGCTGTTTTTCAGGGACGGAATAACGATACTGAGGGACATTAACTTAGCAGAAATGCAAAATTGCACCAAAAAGAGGTTTATGGATCACCTAAAAAGAATTTAATTGCTGTTATTTGTATTTCCCGAGTTTCTACACTTCTCTTTTCACATTTGAGCAATAGAGTATATATATCATGTATATTCTATATATATAATTTTTAAATACCTAAATGTCTATAAATAACATATGAAATACCCAATTTTATCTAAAAATAGCAAAACTGCAATATTTATCATATTAGTACTATTTAATCCTGTAAATTATTTAAGACATGAATATGGCATATATCGAAGTAATAAAGATTTTAACTATGACTTCTCACTTAAATGCGAGAGTGAGCAATACAATTATACAATTATGTCTTCCAACTATGGACAATTATTTCGATTATGTGCGGATCATGGTTGGCAATATAATAAATTAGGTAAAATTTCTATGTCATTGAATTTAACATCAGAATATAATTCAAAACTTATTCATCAAGTCAAATTTCTAAAATTTCGAACCTTTCCTGAGTGGTATTTTGAAAATACCTCATTCCGTATGGTTAACACACATTATACATATTATTATGATGATGAACCATCAACAAAAATCACAAATATGAAGAAATATGAGTTAAACAGCGATTGGTTTAACTTTTCGTTACATTATGAATCCAATCGAGGTTACAATTTAAGTAGCTTATTGGCTTTTTTCAAAATGAGTTTTGTTGGTAGTCATAATCAACAAAGAGATAATGGTCCGACTTCGATAGATTGGACAGTTTTCAGATATGAAGTCAAAGAAAAAGACTATTACAATAATACAATATCATCGATGTCCAAAAATGATAAAATTATTTATTGGGATGACATCTCCTTTGAAATACAAAAGAGTATATCAGAGTTCTATCAAACTAATAAACAGATAATTATCAATTTGATAATCTGGTTAATTCCTGCAATTTTGGTAATAATTGTAGATAGGCTACCCAATCGTGAAGATATTGAAAAAAAGATGAGATATGCATCAATAGAATCAAATTTAAAGACTTTTGAAGTGAGATTAACAAATAACGAAACTCAGATAGAGACTAATACTAAAAAATTTCATGATCTAGAATCATTGAATTCAAAGGATGAAAATAAATAGAATATATTTGAATAAAAATTTAGGCGATTACCAAATTAACTGTTTAGTTACTATGTCTAGGTTTAATGATTACTTTAGTAAAATGAGTGATAAACATAAAGCTCAATTAATTATAACTGATGTCATGCACTTTTCTGTATAAAACCCAATTGTAGACGAATCTGATCCATCGGAAT
>CAZRLL010000036.1:0-23464 GCA_964600735.1 uncultured archaeon | reverse complement strand
CGCAACTTGGGGCTGATATATTAATTACAGGTTTTCCCACTTCTTTACAGGAAGTCTACCTGAAAATAAGAGATTACATTTATTTAATAAATATAAAGATTTGCTTAATCGAATACAAAACGATATTTCAAAGATATGAAATTAATTTATACGATAGGATTATTATTATTGGTTTAGTACCTTTAAGAAAAAAATTTAAGTGAGGTAATTGTAAGGGCTCTAGTCCTCATCACTCAGTTTTAATAGTATCAGATCTTGATTGCAGCTCCTCTGGTAATGCTTTCGGTTTATTAACAATTTCTAGATCTAATGCCATTTTCTCTGCAAGAAGTGGAGCAATCTTATAGGGAAGTTTCCTCCCTTCGATAAGTTTAGTTTTCTCATTGGTATTAAGAATTGCAGAAAATCGCCAAATGCTATAGTCGTAGATAAATCGCAATTCAAATGATTTCAGAGTAGTAATCGGAATCAAAATATCATGTTTCTTCATTTCTTGATATATTATGAACTGTCTCGCTTCATCATATCTAAACTCTGACCAACCTTTAAGCTCTTGAATCCGTCCATAGATATTACCGTAATTGTAAAATATAAAAGCGAAAACAGCTGTATAATATATCCCTATTGATATTACATCTTCAGGAGGCGTGAATATACCATTCGTTCTTTCATCAGCATCTGTAAGGTTTACTAAAATTATCGCTATTAAGGGGATAATGTTAGCTATAAAAAATAGTAGAAAAAAAACTTGCCAATCAATTTTATGTTTGTATCTCAGAATTAGCAAATCATTATCCAAGGACAAATCTAACAACGTAATTCCCTGCAATATTGTAACTGTGCTCGACTACTTTACCAATTTTAGATGTTTTATCTCCAAATTCCCAGGAAATTGTATAATTATCCCCCTCTAATAAATTGTAAGTGGAAAATGTTATTGGTTCATCTTCATACGCAGTAGATGTGTTTGCTTTTATAACTAAATTTGGAAAAGGTTCTAACACTTCCACCTTAGTAGTATCAATTGCTGAAAGATTATACACATTATAACCAACAACACTTATGAAATAGGTACCCGTTTTTTGAAAAGTATGTGAAATTGTTGTTTCGGAATCATCAAGAACAACTAAATTTGAATCATCGTGGAAATCCCAGATAAATCCATCAATATTACTTATAGATGAAATAGTACAAGATATACTTTCTCCTATATAGATTTGGTCTTTTTCACAATTTACAGAAAATTCAACTATAATATCAGTCTCAAGAAAATTTGGAGAAAAAGTTGAAATTACAATTATTGTAATAATGACTGCAGATGTAGCAGTTGTAGCAATTGCCCTCTTTTTAACCATTTGTTTCCACTTGCTATTAGTAAAAATTATAGCTATATTTATTGGACTTTTATTCTATTTTAATATAACTCGGAGAGTTTTACTAGATTCAGGGAGCCACAAAGTAAAAGTTGATCTGCTCGCATTGTTATGCAAATGAAAGATGGGAAAATTAAATATAGAGATATTTATATAGAATTAAGGAAAGGATTTATCGATTAATACCGCCAATTAAAGTTGTATGTAATGTAAATTGGATAATTAATGTGTTACATTATTTTTTAGTTGTTGTAATTATAGGACTTACATATATTGGAAAGTCGAACATATCAACTTTATTTACTGGAAATTATTTCCAATTAAGTTTTAACGAAAATGTATTTAATATTAACGTTCATGAAAAGAAAAATAAAGATATGAATAAATTTTTTACTGTAAAAGATCAGAAAGGAAACATTGAATGGAATAACGCAAAATTAACCCAAATCCAAATATTTCGATCAACAATTATAAATAAATTTGGAACATCAAATGAAACAAATATAGTTTCAAATGAACACGCATTATGGATGGATTTCGCAATTGGCAATCATACTTATGAACTTGAGCCAGTAGAAAGTACATCTGATTATGAAAACATAATAAGTCCATTATTAAAACATAGATTGACATCGAGATATAAAACCGAGAGTTTTACTCTGGAGGATCAATCAAACGATCAAAATGCCATTTCACTCAATGATATCAAAGAAAAATCAAATAATGAAATCAGACCAATGACGGCATATAATCCATATCTAGAAATAGTTAGTAGCTCATCGTTTTTGGAGGTATGGGAAAGTAATTGGGCTGGAAAGCTTGTAAATTATTTTGAGGGCGGATCAAATAATGTTTATAATCAGTATGCAGAAGAAAATATATATTGGCAAGATAGACGCTATTTTACATTTTTAGATGGATATGGTCCTATAGGCGAAAATGTTTTTTATATAAACCAAACATTCGTAAATTGGATCAGTACATTGTCTGAATTTATACCAGAACCGTACTGGCATAGAATTTATGGTATAGCGAAGTGGTATGGGGAGTTTCACAGTGTTACATGTCAAACACATGGCTTCTGTGGAGAAAACAGTTATGAAAATCATCAGCCAGTTATTGCTTTGACTGGTATAACACTTGACAGTCCTTATGATAGTGATGACGCAATTCGTTATACATTTACTCACGAATTGGGTCACTTATTAAATGACGATCACAATGACGGCACTTCGAATAGCGAAACTTGTTATTATTTTATATGGTATTATCCATGTCCATGGTGTCGGCCAATATTGATTCCGGTGCCCGTTTCCACAACTCGATTATTCCCATGTGAAAACTCAACCCAAAATTTATTTATGATAATATCCCTATAGAATATAATCAGTTAAGGAACTGACATGATATCAACCGGAGATATGTTCAGACAGTAAATTTACGTGCATTCAAATAATGAAGTGCCGATTGTTTCTGCTTTAGATTATTGATAAGCACGATTATTAATGTCTAACCATATAAGTGTTGAAAATGCTTGGTTTGAATTAATAGAAAAAGGCCAAACCTTATAAACCTAGAAAAATACAAACATAAGATTTGATATTTGGATCTCATATTCGTGAAAAATCCTCTGGTTTAGCCCGATTTTCTAGGTATTTCGAATGTGAGAGACTGCGATAAATATGTATTCCGCAGATGAATCGTTAAAAATACTTATGAAACCGATAAGTATCGAATTAGCAGATAAATAAAACTTGTTTGCTTGATTTCGACGATCACTCTCGTTGTCAGCCATTTCCACATATTTTTTCCATTGGGCTAACATAACCTCAATATTATCCGAGTCTACTATCAGATTATTTAGAATCTCATTTTCTCTATTCGCATTCATGCTAACTCGAAATTGAAGCGTTTACGTGACCTAATGTATAACTAAGAGATATGAGTATAAGGAAAAGCAGGAGCCATGCATCTTTATTTTCGATAATATAATCGAGAATTACATTCATTGTATCTTCTCTTTGTTCAAAATATGCAATTGAATACAATAATAACCCACCTGGAAATAAATATGCAAAAAAATCAATTAAATTAAATGGAAGATTAAATTCTACCAATATGATCGATTGATTAATTAAATACAGACTTTTATTGATTTCGGTTAGCTCTAACTTTACTCTATTCAAATAATTTTTACTCTGCACTTTGTAATCATGGAATACTAATATACAATATCCTGTGATACAATTCTTCGATTAAAATAAAAGAAACAATTGTATTTTCGCATAGCTCTATCTTTACGTAAATTAAAACTAGATTTCCCTGGATCAATTGATTCAACTTGAAATTAGATCCTGAATATTAACTCGAGATCCAATTCGGAATCCTCTAAATTTTCCTACTAACATCTAAATCTTAGCTTTTTCCAAGGTTGACATCAACTGATAAAGCTGAACTCCTAAGGCTGTGACAGCTCCCTCAGTATTAAGCCAACCTCCAAGACGTAAATCGTTGAACCATCGGCTAATTGTTGTTTGATGTTTACATAGCATTTTGGAGATCTGTTCTTGTGTTGAGTTTGGTTTCGATATTTGATGGTTAATGAGTTTCATTGTTTGAAGTATGGGTATTTCTGGTACTCTCAATTCAAATGTAACAATTTCATAATCTTTTCCTTTGGTTGTTATCCAAAAATTGGGTCTTTTAGTCATTGAAATCTTTTCTTCTTTGTATTTACTGATATTGTACAATAAATTATATGTCAGTAATGCTGATTGGTGAAGAGTTACTGATAAAGTTCTTCTACCACCTGTTAGATCAAAAATTAGGGGCCGATGAGGTGTCTGATTGTATTCCTCAAGTATCAGTTTTGCAAGTTTCATTATATTAAAATCGTAATTATTTAATTGAAACTTATGAGGTATAATTTCAGGTTTTTCATCCATCGTTTGTTCTAGTATATCACGAATTTTAATCAAATTGTTCTCAAATGTAGGTTTTCCTTCTTTGGGGCTCTCATTACTTCCAATTGCAAAGATTTTAACAGGAGGATATTGTTTAACAATTTGCAATATTGGATCTTTTTTATTTTGAACTGGTAACCCAATTGAACTAAAAATAATCGATTTTTGACCCTCAACTCTTTTAAGTGGCTCATACAAATATCTCCTATAAATTTGCGTTTCCTTTTCCATACTTGTTATATTTTATCAAATGATATAATAATTATGCACGGGCAATGCATAATCACTAAATTTAATAATTACTTGATATTCATAGGTTTTATAAAGTAGGATTGTGTTATGTCAATTGCAACTAAATTGTTGTAGGAAATAATATTGTCAAAAAATAATAACTCAAAAAATGATCAAAGATCAAATTCTAAGAATCCAAACAACACATCAAATAAAAGTGGGGTTAAAAATAGATCAAATCAACTAAATCCAAATCATCAAAAATCAAAATCAACAAGTAAAAAATGACATGTCATTTTATGATAACCTATATCAAATAAAATTTTGAAGGAGAAACAGATATGATAATTCAGAAATTAATTTTAATTTGTAGTAAAAGGAGGAGTTAAGATAAATCAGTTTACTACGATAGATCATGTATTCCATGATTACAACCAATATTTGTCATCGTTTGACAGGAAAGTCTACGATACTAAATTCAAAAGCATTAGGAAATTTGTACAAAACAACGTAAGAGGAGCTGTATCAATAGTTGAAATCATCAAGGGAGGATCTGACATTCGTAAGAGTGCAATTCCTGGAGTTTCAGATATGGACATATTGATGGTTATAGGATACAAAAAACCAAATACTCTTCCGTTAATTGCATTGAAAAATATTGATACAAGCATTAAAACAGCAATTACAAAGACTAAACTCTCTGCTTTTGTAGGAACACACGCTATTAATTTTTCATTCAATAATACTGGAATTGATCTTTTAGTTGATCTTTTAATTATCCCCGGATTACTTTCCAGATAGGAAATCAAATTAATTGATATTGCTTTATATGATACTTTAGAATCGACAATTATCAGCAATTTTTTATAAACATCGATAATTTTTACAATGGCTTCTAATTGAGCATAAGCAGCCTTTTTCTCTGATTCTAAATCATGAATTGGCAAAATAATTCTTGTCCCTGTTCGCAATTGATGTTCTTTCAAACCAGAATTTAGAAGCTTTATTTCGTCAATTAAATCGATATTTTTATCTGGAAGTCCTAATTCCCAACTCAATCGATGTTTGTTTCCAATAGTCGCACTCATTAGCAATATCCGTTTACTCAGATACAGTTTCTCAAATTTTGTACCAATTGGTATATAAGGTTGTATTATCAATTTATTCGATTTGACTAAGCATAAGTTTCCAATATTTGGAAGATCTCTGTGGTGTATGGTCCAAAATAGATCTTTTAGATCACGATCATCTGAATTGATAATTCCTTTTCTTAATCCACGTTCAAGTTCTTCTTTTGTGATTTTAATTAGCTCTTCTTGGTCGTCAAAATAAACCAATTTATAAGTTTGTTCGGTGTCTACTTCTGTTGTAGCATAAATCCCTTTTTTTAATATCTCTTCAACTTTTTCTCGGATTCTTTTAAACTTATTCAGTGGAATTTCATATCTGAATTCAGACACATACTGTTCCAAAAACAAATCTGCATCATCTATGATCAATAAGTCAGGAGGATCGATCTGTTTTACCGTGAGGAGTGCTTGGAAATTTGTAATTCCTACAATTCTTTTCCGTTTATACTCCATGATCTTCTGATCTCTTGGCCCTTTTCCTTCCCTGTATTCCCCACCAAACACCTCTGCTGGGATATTCAATTGCTTCGCAAAATCTAATAGTTTTTCAGCAAGTGGATAAGTCCAAGTTGCTATAACAACACTCTTCTCATTCACCACTCTTTCGTAGTCTGCAATTAATAAACTTAAAAATGTTTTACCTAATCCAGTCGGAGCCTTTACTCCAAGTATGTCTATGTCGTCTTTTATATTTGTGTATAAGTCCAATAAGGCTTTTTGCCATTCCCGTAATTCTTTAAATTCATCTGAATTTAGTTTCGAAAAGTATTCAGTTATTGGATTAGATGCAATTCTACTCATAAGTTAAATTATTTTACTATCTTCATTAAAGTTTAGATGAATTTCAAAAAGCACTTTAAAATTTCTTCCTCTAACATTCCCGTTTATGGCAGTAAATGATCATCTTTATTATGGAAATTTAATGTTCGATCGTGAGTTCTAGACTTGAACTTTTATTGTAATTAACAAAAGACATTTTACTGCGATGAGGAAGAATTTAAGAGTTAATAAACAATATTTTAATATTATGTATCAAATATATTTCGATTGTAAGACATATTCTAATGGGTATAAGTTATATAGGCGCCTTTATATTGTATTTTGATTATATTTTTGAATAATATATACTTATATATTGAATTATTTCCATTTTTCAGTTATTTAAATATTATTATTTTATCCAAAATTTGATAATGAATAAAAATGAATGAACTTAGAGTATTCTTCTTATATATATAACTTACATCAAATTCTTTTCTAATCTATCAGTATCATAAATGAACGCAATATCGATGCCCCTCCCATCTTCTGTGTCATGATGTGCTATCCCATAGTTACGCTGAGTCTCAAGTATCAATTGATCCACGAGAAGGGTCATCACCTCTTTATTTTCGACCTCACAAACGCCCAGTAAATCAGGACCCTTATGATCATTCATGTGGGCTATTACACTAACTAATTGCTTGATTTTTAAATTGAGCGTGTCCTGTGTCCAGTCTTTCAAAAAATTTTTTAATCTTTTTTTTAGCTTATCAGGCCGGGTCTGGCTGTTCTTTTTATCAAATAAATTCTCTACATTCCACCATGCAATATAATATTGATTCATCAATTAATACTCCAATCCCACGTTTCAGTCTATAATCAAACAATTACAAAAATGATCGTTTTATAAGTTTTTTGTGTGTCTTTCACACCTAAATTAATCAATCAATTCGTTTGAATGAACGCAAAATGAAGGTTAGAAGTTTTTTTGAACATGGTAGAAAAATTGTGATACAAAATTATAAATAATCGATAAGTATATATGCATAGATCCAGATCAATTTTTGAAAGAGCCAAATACATGGGCTGAAATACTAAAAGCAGTTAAGAATAGGTACAGTATTGTTGCCTTAGTAATCTTAGGGTTGATCACCACCTTTTCTACAATTGTCAACAAAATTAGCATTCCAATCACTTTGAACTTAATGGGATGCTTCAGGTCAAAGAGAGATGATAAAAATAGATACCTCTAAAGCACTAAACACTTATAAATAATTAAAATAACATAATTTCAAGGTTTTAAGAGATTTAGAATTGTGTAATCCGTTCTACAAGACTCGCTTAAAACTTATAAAATGAAAACAAGGTGAAAAAATGAAAAAAAAAGTATTATCTCTTTTACTAATACCAATATTGCTTATTCCGAATTACATACAAGCAAATCCATCAGATCCGCTTAATAATGGTTCTTTTGAGTTGGAATTGGATACTTATATAAATAACTGGCAAGCGAATAATGCAGAGCGTTTGCCTAATAGCGATGATGCAAAAGATGGGGATTATTTGGTACTGTTAACAGGTTTATCAAATGTATATCAATTGATTGAATATGATCACGACGAATTTGATAAGGTGACCTATTATGTTCAACCCTCAGGATCTATAAATCAAGCTCAGGTTACAATAACAATTGGGTACAAAAAAACTGATGGCACAACGCATGAATTGATAAAAGATGAGACCAGTACTAATAATGATTGGAAATTATTTGCGGTTTATTCAACAGATTTTCCAAGTGATACAGATTTTCTATATTCTATCAAAATTGAAAATCGATCAAGTTCTGAGAATACTCCTTTCTGGTTAGATTTGGTCTATTTTTATTGGTCTGGTGGTGGTGGTGGAGGTGGAGGACCTCCAGAATTTGATCCATGATATTTGAGTACTGATGTAAAATACCTCTTTGTATGATTGTCAAAAACAAAACCAAAGTATATCGACCTAACACTTCAGATGCGCCTTAGGTTCATCTTTTTTATGAAAAATATTGGAATCTATCTGATCATTTTCTAATTGATGTTGTCTCAGGTGGGTGTTAATGACAGCAATTGTTATTTCGTGTCATCGTTCTTGCAGCGTTAGAGCAAACTTCAATTGAAGAAACTGTGGAATATCTTCAGAAGAATTCAGAATTGATTTCTTTCCTTCAGCTGAAACGGTATTGAATCGCTTGTACAGAGATTATCCAAATATGACCCTAGAAGAGGTTGAATTCCTGATTAGTCAAAATCTGCAAGCTGTTGCCCAAGAATTCAGCTTCTTTCAAGGATACAAGAAATTAAAGTGTAATATAGCCTGTGATCTTCACAATGAACCTTATTATGGCAAGGATCTTGAAGAAGAAGGTCAACGCTTGGTATTTTATACAAAAAAACATGGAAAAAGCAAGATCGCATTGCGATATGGGACAATTTCAATAGTTTTTTCAGAAAAATTTGATTAAAGTAACTAAATTAATAGATGCGATTATATCTAATGAAGAACTTAGTGGAAAACAGCTATTTTATGATATGCACACTTAATCAAATTCAACACATTGAAAAGATATTCACTGCAGCCCAGTCTTATAAGGTCTGTTGGTCCTGTGGTTCAAATGTTAATTTACGGTTAGTAGATTCTAAGTCACGCGACAACATCGAGATACAGTGCGTTTTATGCAATGATTGTACTCAGTCTCAAAACATTAGTACAAACTCAAATAGCCACTTTTAAAATTTTGAATGCATCAAGCATTGATGGATTAAAATTCTTTTGGATGGTGTGATTTGCACGTAATTTTAGAATCGAAGAAAAATATATAAAATTAATAAAAGAAATTCTACGTCGAAAAGATTGGGATATTACATAAACTTCCCCCCTATTTTAAGAATATCAAAAATAAAATTTATTTCAGTTACTTTCAGGATACATCTCTGATGTAATAATTCTGCTTTTCTTACGCTTATTATACCAGTTTATAATAGTGCTTATTGTAATTATAATTGAAGATGAAATAACATATGGGAGATATGGATAATCTTCAAGAAAATCGATCATTGCATCTTGAATGGGATTGATAATGTAAACATAGGAACTAAAGATCAAAGTATCATTTTGTTGTTCACGTGTACTGATAGCCAATAGCAATTGATTTTGTGAGTTCAAACTAACCGAAGTAACTGCACTAGAATTCCAGCTAGATTTATGTATATCAACTAAGCTTAAATTGTAACGGTTATATTTAATGCTCAAGAAACCGATAAATGCTTCAAACACTTGTTCAACTTTACCTGCGTATCCATATATTAAGATTAATTCTTTATGAATCACAACACCACCCACCAAATATATATTCTTGTATAAGGGATCCCATATGTAAATAGAATGATTATCTTTATTACCTATTCTTAATATACTATTTTTTTCTATTATAGTTCTATCTTTTTCTATTATAGTTACATTGTTATTTGATGCAACGAAGACATAGCAGCGAATTTCACATGTAACTTCCTCAGGACTAAAATGTTGAACTATATTTCCACTCTCATAATCTATCTCAATACTTTCAACTTCCATTGTTAATGTCATTGTTAATGGAGTTAATGATAGATAGGTTTTAATCACAATATTCAATTTTGTACCAACGGATCCCTGAATTTCTGAAGATATTAACTTATTTCCTTCATTTTCTTTTATGAAAAATATATCTATTAATTTATCTAGAGATAAATCATACGTAATAATACGAACATCATTGTATTTTGGCAGTTCGTACAAAGATGGTGGAAAAAATTTCGTGGATTCAACCAATATTAATTGATTATTTTTTATAATTCCACTATATTGAGAGTCGTGACTATATCTTATTTCTGTTTTATTATATTCATTTACAAATTCTGTAAAAGGTTTTAATTCCTTAATTATTAAATCAGTAAAAATTCTCTCCCGCAAATTATAAACCTTAAATGGATTTTTAAAATCAAATTTGTCTATCCAAATCGAACGAAATTCTGGTGGAAAATCGAGGATTACATAATCTTCCGATATTGCAAGAATTGAAGGTGTAGTGTAATTAATTGGTATTTTGACAGACCATTGATATTGATTTTCCAAGGTATAATACTCTAAATAATATTCAAATTCAATAATAGTATAATTGGGGTTAGAAGTTACCAGATAATAGCCATTATCAGAATTAACAATTTGTAGGATAATTCCATTTTGTCCAGTATTTTTGTCTACTTTAGTGTGAACCTGAATATTCTCATTACTAAAATTCAGACTGAAATTAGATTGAAATTGATTAATAAAATTCATTAATGCAAAATTTAATAGAATGAGTAAAATAATAATTAAGACAATGTTCTTGTATTTCATCTATATTCTCTGAATAATTATAAATTCTCTGAATAAATATAAAATTAGTGCTATTGTTTCCATATAAAGAAAGAGTTATGTTATCTTTTACCAAGCGGATATATTGAAGTATGAATGTTAAACCAACACTTGATATTGATCTGTAAACAGTCCAGTCTTGATCTCGAATTTTGATATTATCTTTTATAAATGGTTTATCTTTGCCATATATTGAAGAGAAATTTCCATGAACAGTTTTTGATCTCAAATTATAGAAAGTAGAAATTTATTAGAAAAAAATGAAATATATGATGGACCTATAAAACCGGGCGAACTAAGGAAAGTGCAAATTCCAATCGATAACTCAGATAAAATGGATATCGAGTTGACATATTTTCACAATAGAAAACCAAAGGATGTGGAAGTCGCCTTCAATTTAGGTGATTTCCATTAATTTGTTAATTTGTTATACAATTTATATGTCCAATGCTGCAACTCTGGAGGAAGATTTTTTTGTTTAATTTGGCACCCGACAATTCATCAAAAAGTAGAAAGGATTATTCTTTATTTAAGGACAAAAATATCAATAATCAATTAAAAAATATCCATCGTGAGCATGGTATAGATCTTTGTTAGGTAGACATAGGTCTTTCGCAGCCAAAGAAGGGGCAAATTTGGTTTTTAGGATTAGGAGAGGGTGGTGGGACATCTTTCAAGGAATTAGAAATTCGGATGAGACAACCAGCATTTGATGATAATTACCTTTCTCATTAAAGGTGACAGATGAGATTAGTGATTCAATTGGTGCGTTCATAGCAACTTTTAGAGAAGTTGAATAATTATGGTATTGTATTTCATTTAAATATTCGCCTATGGAAATCCCAGGGGGTAAATCAGGTAAATAATTTATTCTAGGGGACAATGCTAAATCACCAATATATAAAATTTGATTTAATACTTTATTCAGAATTAATAGATTAAATCAATTTCCTATTCTAAAACATTCTGAAAAAATATTTTTAATTCCAAAACTTTCTGCAAACTATTCCAAAACATTCTGAAAACACTCACATGTCAACCACAAAAATAAATGTCATATTGTGTGTTAATGTGATTTCAATAAATGAACTAATGAAATTTTGATATTTTGTTCATCATGATCAAGATTCTTTTTCACCAATAAAACTTTTCAAATTCAAAAATGGGTCAAATTCTAATAATTCCTGTTTACCCTTGGCTGTTATTTCGATATAATTTGACAATAGTTTCATAATCTCTGAATAATTGCCATAGAAACAATTGAAATAAGAAATACTGAGAATTGAAGAATAATAAGTCCCGATTTAGTCGGTTTTGAGGTTACTGTGACTATCACCGTGTCTGACACCATATTTCCATAACTATCAAAAACATAGATTATGAAAGTGTACACTCCAATTTCTAATCCATCAATATTTACTGTTATCGTTCTGTTGCTGAACAAGGTATCAGAGACATACAGTGATTCATCAAGTGTTTGTGGGTTCTAATGATAAGAAAAAGTCATTACGAAAGAAATTACAGATCATTGAATTAGCCCATTATTTTCGACTTTTTCACTTTAATGATTTTTTTGGGTTCCACAATTTTCTTATAATTAACCAGCTCAAATACCAAAACAAATTTAAGAAGGAAATAACAACAACAATAGACGTCTCCAGTTTGTGGTGAGGAATTTTGATTGAAGAACTAAAAGAGAAGTTTGATTACAAATCCTTCATTGCTCAAAGTCGACCCTTACTTACTCAAGACTTTGTGTTCAAGGAAACAGATTATGAGCCCCTCCAGAATTGGGGAATTGTACACCAAGAATTAATATTACTAAAAGAAAAAATCACTTCTGTGAGGGATATTTACCTTTCCAATCGAAATAAGAGAGGAGAACAATTACAAATTCGATTACATTTATGCTGGAATGGATTTAAAGATGCAGTTGATGCATTATTTCAATATGTATTAAATTTTCAAAGACAACTTGACATTGATATGATATTTAATACATCAATTCACGAAATTGGCGATATCGGTTTCTACTGGAATTGGGTGGAAGGAGAATATCCAGAAGTACTCAATTTTGTCAGGAACAATGTATTTGTTGCCTTGACCGCAGTTACTACTTTTGATTTAATTCCACTTGCAAAAGAGATTGATAACAAACTATTAGCATTAGAAACAACAGAAGTATACACAGATATCCAAAATGACTTTTTTAATTCCATAAGGAAAGTCCGGGGTGATAAGCCAGCCGTTCAGGTAAGAGGCAGACTTGACATTGGGTCTGTCCCGGATGACTATGAATCTTCCTTTTTCTCTACATCCACTGGATCTATGAACCGAGATCCCTTTAACAATGATGCTTGGTATTATCGAGCCAGTAATGAAACTGGAGAACAGGAGATTGTCCATTACGGTCTGAGAAAAGGAATACTTCTGTCAATCGATCGGTTGAAGATTGAAATAATCAAGGACGGGGAGAAAACTAAATGACATTTAATTTATCTACAATAACCTTCAACCATGATACCACTTCACTCTCTAATTCTGCAATGAATATTCGTAGAAATAGGGATTACGAGATATCAATTCCTGAACATCATTATATGTTTCCTATGTTTGGTGTAATTTCCAAAGCAGCTTATTCTATTGAAGAAACCTCTAGACAAAATGTAACCTTAAAAATTGCATTTCGTAGGGGAACCAAGACAAGTCCACCCCCACCGATTAGTGAAACATATGAAGTACGTGCTCTTGATGGAAACGAACTTGGCATTCTGGGTCCTTTCCAAGTAACTTTCGCGGCAAGTTCAGGAGTGCAAGAAGTTGAAATACCACTTTCAAATCGGGATTTCACAAGGATTGGAAAATATAGATGTGTTTGGAGCTGGGAATACAGGTTATTGGACCAAATTATATGGAACCAAATGCAATCGAGCATACATTATATTTACCTGGTCTTACGAACTCCCCAATCCCCGTGGACTCAAGATTTTGGCAGTGTCCACAATCCTTGGACTGACATATTAGATAAGTCATGCACGATTGCATCTGGATCAGAGGACGATCATTTTGCTAGCATGGCTGTTACAAAATCGATCAACTCGAATTACAACCTCAAGTATGATATAAACTCGGGTGCTCCAAGATATGAATTTGTGTACAGTGGTTTCCAGTTTAATTTGACAAACTGGATAGATTATGTATTGAAAGGAAACGCTCCTACCTCTCCCCGATTCTGTCTTGGTACTAGTGACGATTACCCCCACTTTTGGATTGTTAATTGCTATGATAATGCTGCAGCTCTGTCTTTAATGTCAAAGGTATTAGGGGTAGATATTGATTACTACTTTCATAACCACTTTGGATACCTCAACTATGTGGTACCAATTGGAAGAGGAAGGAGTAACAATCCATTTTATGGTTGTGGAAATTCAACCTTAGCTGCAGTAGGTCCAGATGATAACCGATATAGTTTTGGAAATCACGCCTATACAAAGCGAGGTAACGAAAGAAACTACGATTCCACCATGAGACAGTATATTTCATGTGGTGATAGGTTGAAACTCATAATCATAATTGCTCTCATTATGCTCTTTACCTGTGGTCGGTTTGATTCTGATTGGAGCTTAAGAAATCGACTCGATGGTTGGTTGATCAATTTGACTCAGGAGACATATGAGGAATACACAATTGACAAGAGTACTGCCTCAGAAGCTGCAAGGGCCTATGGTGTTCCCGTGCCCCAAATAATGGATTTCAACTGATCAAGCCATCAAAGAACAATTCGCACAACCCCAACCAAGAGATCGATTTTTTACAAACGATCGTCCTATCCTATTAATTAACCACCACCAAAACAGTGTGATGGGGAAGGATATTAGTAAGAATCTTGAATTGACGATTACTAATGATATGCCAATAGAGGTAATCAATCCAGTGATAAATCTTCTCAGATTCGTACTGTGAGAAATCCCTCTGCATTGCAGCCACCAATCAACAGTTAATGGCAGGGTGCACAAAAATGATACGAAAAGAAGCTGTGAAAGCATCAAACTGACTAAATTATGGATGGGAACAAATGAAATAATGACTGTTAGTGGAATAAAGACAATTGTACCCCCCCAAATACCCAGATCCCGAGCGCATATGTATTGGAATCGATTTCTTAATCATGGAAAATAGAAATTATGATTATGTTTGCATGGATTCGCAATAATTTCGTCAATAAATGTTCCTTCTTGGATCAATCCATCATTCACAGTTTTTTCAAGGTCCTACCTTATTAACATAATAAAAATTTTCAAATATTAAAATTTTAATAAAGCAACATTCACCGGAGATCATTATTGGTTCATTTGGGAAAGTTACATCGATCTCGGTCCAAAATTTAATGATGATCTATTTCGGTTTTTAAATTCCACCTGCTGATACCTCTGAACAATGATTGATCATCAAGTTTGTGGAGCTAATGCTATTGTGAACAAATTCACTAATACAAACAAAATTCCAAGTATATCCTTTTTTTATCGGTTAATCTACGTATCAGAGTATTATACTCCAATCTTCGTCACAAATTATTCAACCCCTAATAAAAAGATAAAGAATTGGTATAGTCCCAAACACAATCATAATTGCAAAGAAATCTGCCCAAGAATTATAGATATCTTATCAACTTTTTTCACAAGCCTTCACTCGAAATATTTACAATAAGACGAGTCCCTTCTTTAATGGATATACTTCTATTGTTCCAAGTGATCGCAGATAATGGTGAGTCGGAAGTTAATATTATACTTCCATTACTATTACCTATAGCAAGGATAGTACTATTTCGATTCCAAGCTAAGGATCGGAATTCCTGTATTTTTTATTTGACATAGTTGTGAGTATGATTCAGTTCTTCAATTTAAAAACAGATACAGAACCACCAAAGACACCAAAACCAGACGGAGTAACCACAGAAACAGAAACACCAACCGTCTGGATTTCTTGTAATAATTCGATTGATTATTCATTTTCTTCAATCTGAATCAAATAGAGAGAAGAAATTTTGAACTAAGATTTAGCTATAATGTATCGCGAAAATTCGTATATTTGATTTATCAAATTAAGAGATCATTATCGGTCAAACTTGTGAGATATTAGTTGCCGTCGGGATTTGTAATCAGTTAATAAATAATAGGACCAAAAGACACGTTTTACTGAGAACGGGAAGAATTTTGATCCCAATTAGAATTTAAGATATTAGTTATAATCATGTTTTAAATCTTGAATTTTTATCATATTATCTCTTAGTCTTTTTATAAAAATGAATGTAATTCATTTTTAATTTCCATAAATCAATTAGTATGAGCGCCTATGAACTGGAATAATGTGAAATTATATAAATTATTTTATATAAATTTATTGAATTCTGAACAGATTAAAATATTTAAAGATATTTATAAATCTATGAAAATTACTTAATTTCAATACTGCAATAATGAATTATTTCAAGCCGTTACTGCATCAGTGCACACAAATGTACCAGAAAACTTTTTTTATTCGACAAACGGTATAAATGGCCATGTAGAAATTGAATACGCGATTGTTGTACCCACATAAATTCCTAGACGAAATCGTATGCATTCATATGTAATTATACCCGATCATTCCCGTAACGGATGCGGTTGAATAAGTAATTCAGCATGTATATCTTATTTAGTTTTATTGATAATTCCGATTTTATCATTAATTCAGAGAATCAAAGATTTCATATCCCACAGAGAGGTCAGATGGATCGAAAGCTTGGAAAACTGTTACAATTAAAACTACATATTATCCAAATTTTGAGCAAAAGGGCAATAAGGGGAAAAAAGGCACCAGTATATCGACCACTGAACAAGATCTTCTTCTTAACATCTTAATATGAGTTAAGAGACTTTAGAATCGATCGATTAATGATATCCGTAATGTAGTTTAAGTAAAGTAATGTAAAACTTGAAATAGTATTCGATATCATAAATTTGTGAGAGGATGAGGAGTTGCTGCTCTCAAAAAAGGAGTAACAGAAGTTACTACTCGTAAAACACAACTTCTTATTCCTCTTCTTTGGATTGGATCTTCTACAATCAATCAAGATTTGGTTTTTTAAAAACTTCATGTTTAAATGGGATCATAGGGGCCCTGAGTATTTAGTTTGATATGATCTGCAAGTGCTAGCATCATTATCTGTATGACCTTATTTGCCCTCTTTCCTTTTTTACATCTCGGACACCTTACATCAAAACAATCTATTTCTATTGCCTTAGTGTTAAGTATAGAACCGGTGTGTTATTGAATATTAATGAACATTGGTTATCTTGTTATCAGTTCTCGATGCAGGTTTCATATATGGTGTATTGATATAGACCATATTTTGATATCTTTTTAAGTAAGGAGCATCTGTATTTAAGGCTCGATTGCAGATCCAAGATTTTTTTTAGCATTAGCAGTAATTTATATGTTTTTCCTGTTCCAAGTAGTCCAATAATTCTATATGGATGAGGTTGAGAGTGAGGATTAAGGACTATAGGACTACTTGATTCTATTAACGGAATAATATATCACAGAATTTTTTATAACTAAAAGATTCTTGATATCAGTACTGATATGTCTGAAAGCCCACAAAAATCGATTTGAAATAAAATTTAAAAATTCAGTGTATCATTTTTTCCCATTTTTCGGATATAAATTGCCTTGATTCTGATATTTAGATGATTGATTGTTTATTTTTGACCTCAACTTTTTGTTGATTAGAATAATTGAGAATGTAAAAATTATAATGATGAATATGAAAACTACTTTCGTAAAAATTATGTTTGTAGAATTCAGATAAGGAATTATATCGTCGGTAATCAAATTTGTATCTGTAATTTGATCAATACTTGACCATCCAGTAAGGCTATTATACCGGACGCAAAAAATCTCAAATACATTATCTTCAGATTTTTGAACCCAAAATAACATTAATTCACTATTATTTTCAATGATAGGATAATTAATCCCCCTAGCGTATGGTAGTTTAACCTCGCTCTGAAGGTTCAAGGATGTATTTGAAATATATTTTATTATTGAAGTATTTGAATCATAATTCCAATATTTTATCTTGTGATCGTAATATTCAAAGAAATCAATGGAATATGTGTTATTGTTGTGCTCATTCAATTTATAATATAGAAAAGAATTTCCTTTAAACTTAATGGAAAGATCAATATTAGCAATAGTATAACTTGAATTATCAAATTCAAGCAACATTATAAATTGATTTTCTTCATTATCGATATATAAAATACTAAGATAATTGTCGGATTTGAAAAATGATTTAATTTCCCTTATCTCTTGCCCAACTTGACTTTCAACAAGATTTTCTTTCGATCCATTAATGGTATTCATAAGAAATAATTCATTATTATACTCAGAGTAAACTATATAGTTATTATTCATTATTAAGTAAATGTCATTATCGTGGAGAAAATCAGTAGTATCACTCAATTTGACATAATTTACCATTTGCTTGTCAGAAATCTTAACAAAATACCTACCTAATAAATTGGTGAGTGCTGAAGAGCCAGAAACTCGGATTACGATGGCATATCCATCATCTAAAATTCGTAAACTTTCATAAATAATGTGCATCTCATCGATATATTGATCAGAATTAAAGAGTGATTCAAGTAAAAATTGGCTATCTGTAATTTTTTCTGTTTTAATTTTATTATAGTTAAAATCATAAATCGACTTAATAATTTCTATTTCAGTCCAGACCTCAATAGAATAAACAATGATATTAGTTTCGTTAATTATCGGCTTCTCCCAAGATATTTCTTTAGGTATATCACTTGCAAAAATCCTACTTTCAGACCATTTGTGAGTATTATACTTTATATAATATGTCTTGGTATATTCTGTGTCTTGATCAACGAATTCATGATCAAAAAAAAGGACAACTTCATTATCTATTATAATGGGATAAGGATTAAATGAACCCAAGTAGGCTGAGCCAGAACTTAATTGAGATATGATTAAAAAACTTGAAATTATCAAAATTAAGATAGTTTTTCTTAACTGATCTCTTGAATATCTTTTTTTCATATATTATTATAGGTAGAGCATTATTTAAGCCTTTCAACCCATCTAAAAAATCGTGACAACATATAACAAGTCAGACTATTTTTACATTTTAGTAAAAAAGTTTATTAAAGGATAACGCATAAACATTATAATGATCAATAAATCGACCAAACTGAAAAAATTGACGTATGTTACGATTCTAACTATTATTTTAATAATGCCAATTGGAACTGCAAACGTGAATCAACCCGAGACGATGCAAAAAAGTAATGAAGCAAATAATCAGAGACAATTACAATCTAGTTTGCAAGAAAATGATCAAAGACCTACATTCACCTACAATAATGTTGAATATGAATATGGAAATGTACCGATTCCATTACAGGCTTCAAATCTAGATGAAGGATTACCTTCTCATCTTGTTTCACATAGTGTTGTACAAATAGATTCAAAAGAAGTAACAAGACAGTATGCTAACTTAAAATCTGCAAATTTCCAAATTGATCTAGACCTAATCCAATTTTCATTTCCTGCAAGTATAGAAAAAGTTAACATGAGTAATTTTTGGGAGGTAGATGAAAAAAATAATTTTAAACAAGCAAATATACCTCAAATTTACCATATTGAATCGCTTGATAATGGAGATACTGGGTCTGTTTTTGTTTCTGAAACCTCGGTTAGAGGGCACTTCACTATTGACGAAGAGATATATGAACTTAAACCTTTGTATGAGAATGGGAAGTTTATTGCAACATCGAATTATGCCTTATACAAGGAAAGTGATATACAGGACCTTAATTCGTATTATGAAACGAGCGAACCAGCGGATGATAGCTCTTCGAAAATAAGACCTCATTCAATAAAAAATAAGGATCTTGCCATAGAACCCGATACAACGTATACAGTTCATGTAGTTAGGTCTGCTTCAAATTCTTTTTATTCTGATCACGGGAGTAATTGGGCAAGTGAATTATCAAGCATATGGGATGGTGGTGGCAATGACGACCCCAAATCCGCTTTAACAAGTGAATTACCAATATATTTCAGTATTCAAAGTACGTTTGTATTTATCTCTGGTGGTCCCTCATCTAGTAATGCTGGTACTTTTAGAATCGAATTCAAAAATTTCATGAATACTTTGTCTTCAGGCGATAGCTCTTATAATCCTGATTGGGGCTGGATGATATCTGGACATGATTTTTCCGGATCAACAATAGGAAGTGCCTATACTGGGTCTTTAAACTACGCAGCACCACCAAATTCAAAACAATTTTCAGTTAATGAAGCTAAAAATGGAGCCGAGAGAATGGTAAGAAATTCTATGATGCATGAAGGGGGGCATGTTATGATCAGTTCAATTTATAGCCCACATCATGACGATGGTGAAACCCAATTTACGTGGTGTCTATTTTATAATTCTTGGTATTATAAGGCTACAGTTCTGTTCTCCCCATATATGAATATTCCATATTGTGCGGTTCTTCCATACATTGGAATCCATCAAAGAATATTTAAATTCAGTAACACTAATGAAGACCATGCAGAGGATTTTATAGAACAGGCTGGTCTTTAATTCATTGAACTCCAATTTATAGCGATCAAGAACATATCCTAGTTATTCAGGTTTCACAATTTCTGCAAACTTAATTATCCTGTCTTGATTATTTGTTTTTCCATCATACTAGTGGATATATTGGCTTGTTGTTCTCACCCAAACCAAGTCATCAAAAGATGAGATGTTGTTTTCATCATTCATATGAATTTGTCCTAAATAGCACTAATTTTTAATCCATAAATAAGAAGAATCTATTGTAATCATTTGTTACCTTACCTTTTAACAAGTAAAGGTTTTCTGGGTTTAGGGATTTCAATGTCATTATGCTCGGACCAATATGTTCACATGTTTCAAGCCCTTTAGTTTGACTAAGATCGATAAACGCAAATATTGTAAAATTGGTCAATTTAAACACATATCAGAAGTTTCTAGAAAACTTTCAAAATATTCTATATTCAAACAAAATGCTTAATCCTGAACTTGTAGAAGGATTGGAAAAGCTATTCGTGATGTGTTTTAATCTCGATTTTTCTGATATTACCATTGATGATCAATTACGAGAATCAATTATTCATATGAATCTAGCTTTGAGCTATCTTCAAGAAGTTTGGTATATCGAAGATCCATATCAATCCTAAAAATAATAGTGTGCTAAAAGAGCTATAAAATATAAGATGGTGATTTTTTTCAATTGCAGAAATAAGTGATGTATTGTACTCAATTGTAATTTCTATTAGTAAAATCGCAATAGCAATTATTAATGCCTTCAATGAAGCTTTAAGTTTTTCCCCGAGGGAATCATAAGCGAACAAGGATTGTGAGAAGAGCAATGATTTCATCTCATCTCTACGTTTATCTTTTTCAATCAACAGAATTTGATATAATCTTGAATTATCAGCTTCTAATTGTTGTATCTTAAAATTTAATTGTTTATTAGATTCATTTCTTTGTTTCGCAACTTCATCTCTTCTAATATATTTCTTATAAAGTGAAAATTCATTTTCTGACATTAAGATATATTTTTTATGAGTGGTTTCACCGGCTTGAATTTCTGCAGGTATGTCAGCAATATCATCATTATGATGTTTATCTCTGCTTTCACAAGGATCCTTTTTAGAATCATTCAATTCCAATATAACTCCCCTCAAACAACATTTTTTCGCATTTTGCCCAGTAGACAAGTGATTTCAAAGTTACTTTCTTTTCCCATGACCTAGTTCGTTTGGACACTTTTAAACTATAGGCATTGTTTGTTTTATCATTTTTTTCACGATTTTGATCAATTGCAGCTTGATTTTGGTAGTCTCAATATATCATGCGACATTTGCAAAACACAATATGAAATTATTATTCAAGGAGGATTCTAATATTAGTGAAAGTCCACCTCGAGCAATTTTTAAGAACTCCTTTATCTGAAAAAATATCCATCAATCTATTCGAGAACCATTGATTGTCAAGAGAAGTGTTTGAATATTTAATAAAATGTTCAATTCTGTTATCTGAATAACGTGAATTTTCAAAAGTATGAGCAACCCAGATTCTCGGATCTGATGTATCTAAGAAAAGAGCCTAGAGATTTGTATGTCGAAATTGAAAATCTTTTTTGAAGATTAAGTATTGGTATATTGTATAGAGAGCCTTGAATGAATACATGCGGGATTTGCGAAATATTTGTATAAATATTACTAAAGCCTGATAAAATACCTTGATTTCCTTGATCTCAAGGCTATCCTTTGATAAAAATAGTGAAGAGGATATGAATGGACCTTTTTTTTCCTCCCATGAGGGATAATAATCGTAGGCAGTTATGGTGTGTTGTTAAAAAGAATACGCATTCATTTCGTGAATCTGTTTACGATTTTTTAGCAGCCTTTGTTTCCAAGAATAATATATTAAATAGCATATCAGTCATTTTAATAATATATTTTACATTGTATGATAAAATTGATCGAATCATGTTCTTTTTGCAATAAAAAATATTTAATTACTATTTTTTATTCTTTATCCAATCGAGTCTGCAATAATAGATTGTGTTTATCTAAATTTAGGAATGCATATAATAATCCAAATTTGAAATTAAGTCATTTCCGAACCTGAAAGCGAAAAGTAAAAATTTTACCCGTTAACGCTTAACACTTAAATATTGCAGTATATTATAAAAATTGTAAATGGTGTCCCTTTACAAGAGCAGCTATACATCGTCTGGTGAATAAAAAGTGACAATAGAATTTAAATCTAAGTACTCTGGCTATGACATTGAGGTCCCTAAATCCAGGAATCCATTATTAATTAAAACTAAAGTAACTAATTTTAAATATCTAGGTTCAATTAATTTATTATTTATTATTTTTCAAGGTGTTTTCTTTAATTTAGACGAGTTTAAAGATATTAAACTTGAACTTGGTCTGTATCAAGGGATTAGTATCTCATTCTTATTAATTTCATACTATGCTGCACTTCTTTTTATACACATAATCAACGGAATAACGAACTTATTTGGAATTAGCATTACAGACAAAGAATTCTTAGATTATACCTTAAGGGAGGGCAGGTCATATGATTTAATTCCACAACTAGAAATATAGAAATATTTACTAGAAATATTTTGTACTTATTTACCCCCTTCCAATTACAATATCAATAGAAAACAAGCTTAGAAGCAATATGGCGCGTTATTAGTGGATTTAAGATGCCTTTTCACCATTATCTTTTACGATAATGGTGTTTAGAATTAATTCAGTACTTGATTAGGCAAAGATTTAAATCGCGATTCGTGATTGGAAAGTTGTTTGAAACCTACATACCAAGAATTAGAGAAAATTGTAGCTATTCAAGCAAAGCACAATAAAGAATTAGAGAAAATTGTAGCTATTCAAGCAAAACAAATTAAGCAATTGATTACCAGGGTAAAGGTTCTTGAAAAACTTCTCA
>CAZRLL010000035.1:0-24212 GCA_964600735.1 uncultured archaeon | reverse complement strand
GGTACACCAATGACTAGTTTAAAATTTAAGGGTGACGATTTAACTGCAAATCCTACATTAATGGCAGGTATAATCACCGCAATACAATCTGTTATTGGTTCGATGGAGAAACTGAATCGAGGAATAAGGGAAGTTCATGCCTTAAATCGAAGTATTCTGATTCATGAAAGAAAGGGATTAGTTTTTACAATTATTACGAATACAAGTCCCACGAAAATTTTGAGAAGTTCCCTCATTTATTTTGCACGGAATTACTTAATACAAAATAGGGACTCGATACACAGCTTTGAGAACACTGGTCTGATGATTACTCAAATCGATCCCGCATTTTCCCTTTCATTTCCATATATGCTAGGGATACCACTAGAAGAGTGGATTAATTAGAACATTAATTCAATTATACATTAATTTAAATTTGCGGATAGCTGTTCCTAAGCGCAATTTTCATTTTATTGTACCAAATATCTTCTCTGGAGTAATCTCGATCATAATTCTATCTTCGGTATGCATTATTCTTTCAATACGTGCATCTGCATCATCTTTCTTAATATATTTATTAACCATGTGTGTGACAATTGTTTTGTAATTTGAGAATTCGGTCTTATACCTGATCTGTGCAACACCTGCGATACCCAGATATGGATATCCATCTGGTGGAGTCACCGTAACCCCAACCTTATTGCTATTTTTTGTAATGAATTTGTATTTTGATGATTGGGTAGTGGTTATAACATATAATTTATTTTCGAACTCCAATAGCCATACTGGTGTAATATGCGGTAAACCTGTACGGGGAGATATTACACTAATACTACCAAATATTTTCCTTTTCAGGAAATTTATTTGATTTTCATTGAAATTTTTATCCACGTTCAGATTTTAAGTTAAATCTAAATAAAACATATGGTTGACAAATATACTGTTTTAGTTGATTGAAGCTATTTATATAAGGTATTATTTTGAATTACGAATAAAAATTAATGTGCCTATTAATATAATATTAATCAATTACATACTTGAATAAAGAAAATCTTAACACATTTGATATCCAATTATAATCAGCTAAATCAAGATTATTTCAGTATCCATGTTTATAGAACGAGTGAATTTTCTAATTAAATAAAAACCTTTCCGGTTTCATTTAATAACCACCGTTGAAATATTAATAGAATTAGTAGTGAGTCAATTCATTCTTACGTTTAATTGGGCGCATATTTCCTAGTATTATACTCTTAATCTGAATTAAACCATAAGAAGAAGCTGTATCTATTAATTATATATATTTTTATATAATAAGGAACATTTAAATAATAAAAACATCATTGATTATAATAGTCGATATTGATTAATTATGATTAGTAGTGCGAAAAATTCTGCCGATAAAAATAATAAAAAAAAGGTGCGGGATGTTCAAATCTGTCCAGAGTGTGGAGGACCGAATCTTATCCTAGACCATACACGGGGTGAGATGACTTGCCGAGACTGTGGTACAGTGGTGGATGATATGATGATAGATGATTCACCAGAATGGAGGGCATACTCAAGTGAAGAAAGGGCCAGTAGATCAAGAGTTGGCAGTCCAACAACTTACACAATTCATGATAAGGGATTGAGCACACAAATAGCAGCCGAAGATAGAGATGCATTTGGACGTAAATTGACTCCTCAACAAAGAAATAGATTTTACAGGCTTCGCAAATGGAACTCTAGAAGCAGAGTCCACTCCTCGAGTGATAGAAATCTGACCAAGGCAATGAGAGAGTTGGACCGGTTATCCAGCCAACTCACTCTACCTAGAGCTGTTAAGGAAACAGCTAGCATAATTTATCGCAATGCATTAAAAGCTAATCTAATCCGGGGAAGGAGTATCGAGGAAATGATTTCCGCAGCAACATATGCAGCAGCAAGACAAAGGCGTTTACCCCGTACTCTGGATGAAATTGCAAATAATTCGAGAATTAGTAAGAAAGAATTGGGTCGTGCTTATCGTTTATTGATACAAGAATTAGATCTTAATGTTCCCCTTGCAGATCCACTCAATTTTGTTGTAAGGTTCACCGCTGAATTGGGTCTAGAAGGTAATGTAACCCGAGAAGCCAAGCGGATAATCGAGGAAGCTAGAGAAAAGAGGTTGATAATGGGTAAAGATCCGGTAAGTCTGGCCGCAGCAGCGATTTATATCGCAGGTATTCTCCACTCAAAAAATATAACCCAGCAGGGAATTGCCGAAATCGCAGGTGTAACTGAAGTTACCATCAGAAATCGTTATAAAGAACTTGTTAGAAAACTTGAAATCACTCCTGGAGTTTATTAAGATCTAATATATTAAATATTTCTTTTAAATGTAATATTCACATATGAAAAATAATTAATTCAAAGTCATGCAATTAGTATTTTGATGAATGAGGGAATTGAAGATTTACTTGCACGTTTACATTCCATCGACGCCAATGATCGAGTAAAAGCAGCTGCAGACTTAGGTGAATACGGAACACCTGTTATTGCAAAAGAAGTACTAAAAGCAGCTTGGGAAGATGAGGCCTCAACAGTTCGTCAAATTGCAATTCAATCATATTATAAAATATTAAAAAATAAAGCAACAGATGAGATAATACATGCCGCAAAGTTTCATCTCGATGAATATGTCAAAATCTATGCCATCTCTGTTTTGGGTTCATTAAATCCATCGCTAGTTGCTCAACCACTTGCAGAATTGTTGAACAATGAAAATCCAAAAATAAGATCGACATCATTAAGATCCATGATACACGCAGGTATCAAAGAAAATGTCGATATAGTATACACGAGATTGGAAATAGAGACAAATGATTTAGCATTGAAAAATTCTATCGAACTATTGGCTCTTTGGAGGTATAAGAAGTCCAAGGAAAAAATTGCGAAAATAATTGAAAATACAAATTCTGAAGAGGTTAAAACTATGGGTTTGTTTGCGCTAGCATCATTCGGGGATAAGAAATCTAAAAAAGCATTGGAAACTTGTTATGACGATGAATATATTCGTATTATCGTAAAAAATAAAACTTATCGAGGAAAAAATGGACTTCTGGAGGCTTTGAAATATATATAAAATTCAGAAATTTGTCAAGCGCACGTATTGATAGTAAATTAATAGGTATACATCGTTTTATTTATCAATGAATATGATATATTGAAATTGTGGAAATAAATTCTGATGCGCCAAATTTTGCTGTGAATGAGAATATAAATCTATCAGAAGTAATTTCACAATATAATCGGGTGATATTATTATTTTTTCACGAATGTGTCAATCTTGGTTGCATTACCGAAATAAAATCTTTTCGGAATTATTACCTAAAATTTAAACAGATAGGATGCGAAATTATTGGAATATCAACCGATTCTAAAAGAAATTTAAAGTCATTTGTAACTGATTTATCTTTAGAGTTTCCAATGATAAGTGATCTTAACGGAATGTTATCACAAAAATATGGGGCATTAGGTAAAAATTTCGGGTATCTCAATCCGAAATCCATGAGACGGACATTTGTGGTGGATAATAATATGAAAATAATGCGATATTATGATAATATTATTCCCACATCCCATGCTGATGAGGTGTATAACTGGATAAGTTCAATTGTACCAGCTGATGATAGGAAATTGAAAACAATTACAGAAATAGAGTCCCAACAGGAGGATAAACCAATAGTTAGTGATTAGTCCAACAATTTTCTAGTAATTGAAGACCTCATAACGACCTCAAACACTTCTGCATACTTGACTCCAGCCATCCTCCCATACAATGTTAAGGATCCGAATTTAAACTGGCTTACTGGCCAATTACCATACGCTTCTTTGTATACATCAATAAACTGTTTAATTACTTCCTCTTGTTCTGATACATCAATATATTCTATCTGTGCTGAAATAGCAGAGTCAGGATTGTAGTACATATACAAATTAATAAGATCTCGGTACGGTTCCAAATCCGAATTTTCATTTTTATAACGAGCATAGGATATTGCATCTCTCACTAAATCAGAACAATGACGATGATCCGGATGACCAGCACCCACTCTTGCAAATTTATTCCAAGTAATAATCGAATTTGGGCGGATTTCCTTTATTAATTCTGCAATTTTATATGCATTTTCAACTGAATAAGCAATTTTTGAATCAATAAAATCTAGAAATTGAACCTTTGCACCTAAAATATTTTCAATCTGTCGAGTCATCTCCTTTCTTTTTGTTTTAATTTCTTCAGGAGTACCAGTCACTGTTGAGCTATTCTCACCTTTAGATAGAAATGCAAGAGTTACATTATGCCCAGCTTGGACATGATTATTTAATGTACCAACACAACCAAGTTCGTCATCCGCGTGTGCAAAAATTGCTAGCAATCTCCGGGATTCTTTTTCAGTTGTCACCATTTAAAGAAATAATTCCTTACTTTTGATACTATTGTTTAGACTAATTATTTTTTAAGTGTAAAAATTTTGACATTTTAATGAGCAGGATAGATCAGTGGATAGAACCCAAAAAAATTTATGATGCACATTGCCATTTTTTTGACATTAATACATATACTAGATTTGCTAAACAGCGTGGTTTCAATTCTGTAGAGGATTTTGCAAAAAATTATAATTTTAAAAATATGAAATTTGAAATTCCGCCAAAAGATCCAAAAAAACTGGCTGAACGATGGATATCTGAACTAGATAGCAAAAAATGTGATAAAGCTGTTCTGTTTCCTGAGGTTAACAAAATTGACTCTGTGGGCATTGCAGTGGACGAATATCCGGATCGATTTATCCCCTATCTAATGTTTAATCCCCTTGAAGAAAATGCAATGGGAATTCTAGAAACTGCAATTTCTAAAGTTGGCATCAAAGGGATTAAGCTATATCCTCCTTTGCACTACTATCATGCGTATGATGAAAGGATAATTCCAGTTTATGAACTCATTCAGGACAATAATATGTTAGTCACTTTCCATTTCGGGATATCTGTTGGTAATACTGCAGATATGAGATATATGGATCCAAGAGATTTATCCCCAATTGCCAGAGATTATCCAAAAGTTAATTTCTTATTGGCACATTTTGGTACTGGTTACTTACAATCACTTCTATTTCTACTGTATCATGTAGATAATGTTTATGCTGAATCTAGTAGTAGTAATGCGTGGATGAAATATCTTCCGTATAACATTAATCTTACACAAGTATTTCAAAAAGTAATTGATGCTCGTGGGGTAGATCAAATCATATTCGGAACCGATTCAACTTTCCTTCCAAGAGGATGGCGAAAACCAATATTTGATACACAGCTTGCCATATGTAATGCTTTAGAGTTGAATCAAAAAGAAATTGATATGATATTCTACAAAACTCTTGAAAAATTAATTTCTAATTGATTATACAGCATTTGTCAAGCAATCTTAATATGTAAAAAGAAATCAGAATGATCTAAAAACAGCGACTATTCATTTTTAGTAGTTTTCCTGAAAATCAATAGGTGGTAAAGGTAAGACACCAGTAATTGGGTCAAAAGGATAGATTTGCATTCGTTTTATGGTCACCTTTTCTCGAAGATATGGCGATAGAAAATCATTACTTTTATTAGGGGGAAATGATATTCCAGTAGAAATTTTATTTGTTGCAGGTATTATGATTATTTGTTTATTATCACTTGTTTTTAATTTTACAAATGCTGGTAACTTAACTCTTCCATAATCAACTCCTCTAAATGTGTAGGCAGGATGTTCATGACTTATTATTATTGTTCCGTTGTCCCCAGGCTCACGGAGTAAATGGCCATGATGAATAAAATAGTCACTTAAAGAGATCTCATCTTGTATTTCCAATTTTCTGTCTAATGTTTTTCGAATAAGAAATTTCAATAATCTGTCATGATTTCCTCTGATCATAATACATTTAGTTTTAGAAATCAGGTCTGATTTAAAGAAATATTCAATTTCATTAAACTCTTGTTTCGAGATGAAGTATGTATTATGTTTAATATCTCCATTTAGAATAATCATTTCGACATCAATCCTGCCCAAAATTTCCTCAACTATTTTCCTTATCCCAATGCAAGATTTAGAAACTGAAGTTTCTTTGAAATTAAGCAGAGCTGCCTCTTGACCAAAATGAATGTCTCCAAGGATTAAAGCTTTTATTGATTTTATATACAGAAAAGGTGTACCATTGATTATGCTAATATCATTTGTTAGAACAAATAGTAATGAATCGATTGCCACATTTTCCGTATAGTCATAAATTTCCATAATTCTATCCACTATGCGATTTCAATTTAATCAAGATCTGCAATTCGACCTGAATAGAATTGAAATCGTTTTTTTCGTCCTGCTATCTCTGATCTTCCTTTTATCATTTTAATTTCTACTTGCTGTACAGGTTCTTCATAATTGGGATCATCCAGTCTTGTTACACTTAAAATACCATCTGTCATGTGTTCAATAGCCCTCACGAATTTTGGTTCATGAGCATCTTCATTTATTGAAATTAATGTAGTTGAATTCTCTAATTTGTCCATCGCACGTCGATTCTGTAAAAAAGAGAATACTTGCTTATCATCACCTACAGTATTAATTATGGAGGATAAACTCATAACAGCTCCTCGAATACCTACTGATTGACCTTTCTGAACATGTAGTAAGGAACGCCTGATCGCTTCATTAACTTCTCTTGGGTCTGTAATATCTGCAATTCTTTCAATTCCTACATCTAATGCCTCATCTGTTGCCATAATTGAACTTAAACCTGCCTGAAAAGAACCAGAAAATGCATCGATGAATCTTAATCTTCCTGTACGTAACTCCATTTCAGGATTCCGACCAAATCCTTGAAAGATCCTTTTGTAATGATCAAAAGTTTGCTCTGTAGATAACAAATATGTGTAATCCATACTTTGTAGTCCATTCGCCAAAAAGCTCAATATGAATGGATCTGCATCTGCACCAATTGTTTGTTCTATTAAAAATGTCGATCCTCGGGGTAATCCACCACCTAAGGCTTCATCTAGACTCGGCAAACCAAATTTACAATGGGATGTCGATGGGGTTAAGGTTCCAAACAAGTTAATCAAAATGATTAATAAAAAAGGAGAAAAAAAAGGTTGTTTGTTTAGAAAGGATTAATACAAACTCTACTTTTTTTTATTTTTTAAATGCTGCTTTTAACCGAGCTTGCAATTGTGTTTTCATATCTTCAGCTGAATCTGCTTTTTCTTCTGGAAGTTGTGTTTCTTTTTCCTCTGTTTCTTTTCTCCTTTTATCTAATAATGAGGCAAATTCTGATTTTTTACTTTCTGATGGTTCTTCATCTTCCCCTTTCTTTGGAGCTTTCTTAAGACCAGCTAGTGCAGCCTTAGGGTCAAATCCAAAAGTACTACCGCCCCCGCTTGGGGCTTCTTCTTCCTTTTGAGGAGCTTTTTTGAGACCAGCTAATGCCGCTGCAGGATTGAACCCAAGGGATCCTGAACCGCCTTGAGTAACTGGGTCTTCTTCCTGTTGAGGAGCTTTTTTGAGACCAGATAAAGCACTCTGTATACCTCCAGCACTCATTTCTCCACCTCCTCCACTAGGCCCTCCAGGTCCCCCACTTGGTGCAGATACCGGGGCCGCTTTCAGATTAGCTAGTCCACCAGCTATACCATCATTCTGAGGTCCAGCACTTAAACTTGGACCAGCAGCTAGATTTGGACCACCAGCAGGAGCCGGAGTTGATGCGGGGGCAGGACCACCTTCCAGGCTAGGACCACCAGCAGGAGCCGGAGCTGCTGCGGGGGCAGGTCCAGCACTTAAACTTGGACCAGCAGCTAGATTTGGACCACCACCAGAAGCCGGAGCTGCTGCGGGGGCAGGTCCACCTTCCAGGCTAGGACCACCAGAAGCCGGAGCTGCTGCGGGGGCAGGTCCACCTTCCAGACTAGGACCACCAGCAGGAGCCGGAGCTGCTGCGGGGGCAGGTCCACCTTCCAGACTAGGACCACCAGCAAGAGCCGGAGCTGCTGCTGGAGTAGGTCCAGCTGCAGGGGTAGACATTGCAGGTAATGTTGGCATACCACTATCGGAGGATGGAGCCATCACACTAGGTGTGGGTGCAGTCAATTCACTTCCACCTCCTCCTAATATTTTCAATCCAGAGAGATTAATTCCGGGAGGTGCTTCCATCAATTTTTCAACTATGTCCTCAAATTGATCTTCAGCTATGCCTAATCTTCTATCAACATTTTGAAACTTGGCCAAATATTCTTCATTTTTATCCACAGCTTTTGTACCAATTTTACTTATCCGCAGTGTTAATTCTTTCAATTCTGAAAGGTCTTCTGTTTCTGAAACTACTCGGGAAACGAAGTCCTCGATCGATTCTTTTTCGCTAGAAATAAATTGTCACCAAGTGTCATATTACTATTGATACTATTACTATTTAAAACCGATCGATGGTTATTACTTGATGATTTAGGTTTTTGTATTCGAAATCGATAATGTTTTAATCAATAATTCTCTTAATGAATTACTATAATAAGTAAAATTAAACGAATTTTAAAGAGTTACGATTTTAATTTTGCGGACAGAAAAACAATTATTATTTCGTTGGAATATCATAAATACCGCTATTTAGTTGATTAATTTCTCTATCGATTAATCTTTTCCTACATATTTTAAATTTTAACCCGATCAAAACTGTAAAAAACAGGATCATCATCGCCTTTTATAAGGGAGACTAAATACTTTTTCTTGACCGATGCGGCCAGTCTCCCTGCTCTAACAATGTTGATGGCTCTTAATTCAGCATCGTCTTTCTCGACATGGACTACCCATTGGGAGTGATCAAAACCTGGTCCTGTTTTGTAAATCACAAAATCAGAACCAAATTTCATACCAGGACGTACAACATAACCTCTTTTCCTTAAGAAACAATAAACTTTGTATTTTCGCATAAAATCATCATAAATACCCTCCGCATACTTAATAAATTCAATAGTGGTCACCAGTTTTTCATTTAATAATATTTTCACTATATCTCTTTCGAATAAAAATAATACATCAAATAATGAAAGGACCAGCGGTCGATTAAGATTGCCTGGTTTTACTTTTCTTAATCCTAAAGGTTTGCCAAAAAATCCCATGGAATAAAGAATTGATCCAATCTGATCATCCCAAATAATCGTAGAATCAGATTCTATTTTAATTGTAGGGGGAAAATTCTTCATTAATATCTAGTTGTGAGCATCGGGAATTAAAAATCTTCACATTTTTGACAGGTAAAAGACTGGTGAATTCAGTTTAATAAAATAATAAAACATTATTTTATGTATTAGGGATTTTCCCATTGCAATGATGCGTCTTAATCATTGAAATTAAAAAACAATAAAAATTTGTTATCATATGGGTTCCCTCTTTTTCTACATACTAATGGGATTTATTCAAGGTGTTCTTGAGTGGCTACCCGTTTCATCAGAGGGACAATTAGTTTTAGTGGCCTTCCTCTTCGAGGAAATAACAGAAGCAGATTCCTTAAAACTAGCCTTTTGGCTTCATTTAGGTACTATGGTTGCTGTTCTAATCAATTACAGGGATGAATGGTTTAAGATCATTGATTTACAAAATGATGAGTATAAAGATATCCGATCATTTATTATATTATCAACCATTGGCACTGGCATAGCGGGTATTCCTACAAGATTTCTATTAATGGAATTAATAAATACAAATAACTTTGGATTTGTTGTAATGTGGATTATTGGTATATCATTAATTATCACCGGCATACTCCTTCATTATTCACAATTGGGAGAAAGTGAAAGAACCTTAGAAGAATTAAGTTCATTGGAAAAAATCATTGTTGGTTTTTTTCAGGGATTAACAATAATTCCAGGTATCAGCAGATCAGGTACAACAGTTTCTGTGCTATTATTCCTTAAAGTGAAGCCACAGGATTCATTTCGTGGCTCATTTTTAATGTCTGTCCCAGCAGTAATAGGAGCAATTTTGCTAGATATGATTTCTTCAAAAATTAATAATGAATCATTGATTGGGGAGTTGTGGTTATTTGGGATTTTTACCGGAATACTGGTTGCTTTTTTTATGGGAATATTAACAATGAAGGGTCTGATATTAATAGCGAAAAAATATAGCTTTTCATATTTTACAATTACAATGGGTTTTGTTATAATTATAGCAATACTAATTTTTTCATTATGATTATTTGATGATAATGAGTAGCTTTGATTGGGTAAAATTTCAATTTTTCCGGTTTCCGTTATTTAATTTTTCAAAAGTTACCATTCCATAATTATCCTAATTACTACTTTTTTTATCCAGCAGTATAAATCGCAAAATAATTTTATTAAAAATGTGGAAAACATTTACTGATAAATATTCAATCTTGTAAATATACCAAACTAAGATCTTCAAATACTAAAATATTTTAAATTTTTGAAAAATTATTAGATAAAAATTCAACTTATGATGATTTGATTTTTTTTATTCAGGAAACATTATTAAAAGGATAATGTTTCCGTAGTTTTAGCATCTTTGTAAATATCTAATTTGATTATTGAATGTTTACAGGAGAGAATATAAAATGAAGAAAATTTATGTTATTACAATTGGATTACTTCTGATGCTGTCACCATTAATTGGTGGTGCATCTCAAGAAGCAACCAATCCAAATATCAAACCAACAGCAGCAACAACCGTGAAAGTTGGTCTTTTATCACCCATTACTGGTGGTTTATCTGCTTATGCCGCTGGATTTGAAAATGCGGCGAAATTAGCAATCGCAGATCTCAATGCAGCAGCAGATACAATGGCTGACTGGCAATTCACTCTAAAATTGTATGACACAAAGACTGATCCAACAGCTTCGAGTGAGGCAATGACGCAAGCCGTAACCGATGGAATGGTCTATGTCGTCGGAGCCGCAGGTTCAAGTAATACACTAGCAGCTGCTGCAGTTGCGGTAACCAATAAGATACCGCTCATTAGCTATGCTTCTACATCACCTGAATTAACATCCTTTGAAGATAATGGTTATCTTTGGAGAACTCCACCGTCCGACGCACTTCAAGGTCAGGTCATTGCAGATCTAGCTAAGAAGAACTTTTACAGCAGTATGGTGATTGTCACCTTGGATAATGCCTATGGAGCAGGTCTTGCAGCCTCTATTAAGACAAATATGCCTCCAAATACAGTCGCAAAGACTATTTCTTATGCAGAAACTCAGACTGATTTTTCATCAATCGTCGAACAAATTGAAGCGGAGTTTCCAGATGTTGTTGTAGCTATCTCTTATGCAACTGATGGTTCACTCTTGTTCCGCGAAATGCATGATCAAGAATTAATCATACCGGTTATTGGCGCAGATGGCGTTGCAGATGTGAGTATCTTTGATGAAGCAAAAGGAACTCAAGATGCGATGCAAAACTATACAGTGACCAAACCAAGTGGAGTTGATAGTACAGAAAAAACGGCATTCGATGCTGCCTACAAAGCTGCATATCCATCAGCCAAAGGTGATATCTATACCTTAGAAAGTTACGATGCTGTAATGGCTGGAGCATTGGCTATTTTTGATGCTGATTCCACAGCAGGCGTTGATATGATCGCATCCCTTGCGACAATCAGTTGGAACGCCACAAGCGGTCCCATGGGTTTTGATGAAAATGGAGATTCACTAGCAGGATTCTATCTGATTTCTGAAGTTCGTGCTGATAAGATGGCAAGTGTTGCAACTTGGACTTCGACCACTGGTTTAGTCATAACCGACTCAGGATGGAAAATGCTAGACCACACTGGTGAAGCTGGTAGTGACGATTCACCGTTCCCATTCTACGGTTTCATTATTGGAATTATCACTGTCGGTCTAGTTACATTCATACGAAAACGCAAAAATAAAACATTCCTTTAAACACTATTTTATTATTAATTGAGAACTATCCAAAATTATTATCATTTAAAAAAAACAATAATTAGATATTGTTATAGATGGCAGTTTTTTATGAGAGACATAAGTGCAAAATGAGTAAATTCGTTACTGATTTTAAAGAACGCATTATTCCTAAAATACAACCATATAAACTGAAAATAGTAGCGATTCTAGTGATTTTTCCATCATTGCTCTTTACTTTTTATGGAATACAAAAAACGTACTTTCATTTTAATCTTGTGCAATTATTCTTTGCAAGCCTCTATCTTGCGGCAATTTACCTTTGCATATCTCTTGGTTTGAGTATGACGTATAAGTTAATTGGGTTTGCCAATTTTGCACATGCAGAATATTTTGTAGTTGGGGCATATGTTGGTGTAGCTTGGAGTTTTGTCTTTGCAGATAGAACACCAACATCTATCGATTTCGTTATCGTGTTACTCCTAGCTTTCACAATATCTGGATTATTGGCCATTATTGGTGATTTATTAGTTTTTGAACCATTAAGAAAATTATCAGCCACTCCAGAAGCAATGATGATCTCATCTATTGGTTGGGGTATAATAATTCGCAATGTTATATCAGTTTTTTTTGGAGGGAGATCCTCATATTACAACATGGTGGAGCTTGGCTCAAGAGTTCTTGGATCTGTAAGATTAGGAAGTCAACGAGGAAGCGGTGTACTAAATACTGAGGTTACTGACTTTACATTAAAGTTTGCCTATCTCGTTGCAATTGTGTTGACATCAATTATCGTTTCAGCGCTATTTTTATTTCTCGAAAAAACTAAGACTGGCAAAGCTTTACGAGCAACTTCAGACAATCTTAACCTCGCTGAAAGCTCTGGGATCGATACGACTAAAATGATACGATTGACTTGGTTTATCGGTGGTGGGATAGCTGGAGTTGCGGGTATCATCTTTGTTACCACTCTTCCAGTTATTCCATACTCTGGTTTCCTATTTTTACTCCCTGCATTTGCAGTCGCTGTATTAGGTGGAATTGGATCGCTAAAGGGTTCAGCATATGCTGCCTTGATTATAGCTTTCGCCCAAACCTTATCAATTTCCTACCTAACAGGTTTTGAAGATGTTTTAAAGGAAACTTTTAATATTGAAAGGGATAGATTAAGTTCCTACCAGATTGTTATCCCATTTATATTATTAATTATAGTGATACTGGTTCGCCCAACTGGATTATATGGAGAAGATGAAAGTGGGTAATAAGAGAAACAATATTTCAGAATTAGTTAAAAAGGGAATAGACCTATTACAATTAGATTTCAATATTGCTTGGAAATTAACAAGCATTCTATGCTTAATTTTCGGGATTTTATCTTTGTTTATTTTCCCACCCGTATTCATTGTTTTAGATGCAATAATAATTATTTGGTTATACATTCAAGATACCAGTACCCGAGATGAAGTTTCTGCAAATACAAGAAAATTGATTGCAACTACTTTTGCTTATATTTCAATTCTCATTATCTTCAGGGCTCTGGATTATACAATACTCATAACTGAGATAATTATTTTTGTTTGTTTTTATGCTATTGTTGCTATTTCTTTGAATATGAGCACCGGTATCGTGGGTATTCTCAACTTTGGTGTGATTGCCCAAATTTTGGTGGGGGCGATCACTTTTGCTTTGTTGACTGTAAATTTTGATGTGTATATCTGGATTGCAATCCCTCTGAGTATGATTAGTTCAGCCATATTCAGCGGACTTATTGCATTAACTACTCTTAGATTGAGAGATGATTACTTTGCAATTGTATCTATTACATTGGGTGAAATTTTTCGCCAATTTCTAAAAACTGAACCTAATTTCCGTGGTCCAATTTTAGAAGACGGACAACAACCTACAACACCGGGAATATTAAATATTCCCCAACCGTTTAAATCCAACTATGAAGAATTTTTAACTAGTGGTTCATTTCTTGCTGAAATTCTTGAACCATTCACATATAGATTAGCAATAGGAATTGTTAGTGTTATATTTTTACTATTTATTCTTATCATATCTGATATTATCCTTTATTCACCATATGGTCGCGTCTTGCGTACAATACGAGAAGATGATCTTGTCACTTCTACTTATGGTAAGTTTGTATTTCGGTACAAAGTTGAAGCAATGATGATTAGTGGTGCAATCGCTGGACTTGGGGGTGTTGTGTATGCGTGGATTTTTGCAAGTCTTTTCCCTGAACACTTTCAGCCTACTGTAACATTTTATGTATGGATAGCATTCATTATTGGAGGTCGAGGTAACAATAAAGGGATAATTGTTGGTTCAATGGTTTTTGTCCTACTTGTAAGGGTGAGTTTATTTTTTGACGATCCCGATTTCTTTATTATTAGATATACAAATAAATTTGTTGAATTCCTATATACTTCAATTGACCAAAAAGATTCTGCCCCATTTGTTCAAATGGCATTCATTCAGTTAATTATAATAGGCACAGTCTTAATATTATTTCTTCGATTTGCACCTCGGGGAGTAATTCCTGAAGAAGCATATCGACCCAAATTTAGAGGAAAGAATTTACCCCCACCCGGATCCCAATCAGAGGATCAACAATTCATTGCTAAAGGTAATTAAATGGGTATACTAGAAATAAAAAACGTCACTAAGACTTTTGGGGGGATAAAAGCACTCGATGAAATAAGCATGTCGATATCTGAAAATACATTAACAGGGTTTATTGGTCCAAATGGATGCGGTAAAACTACATTATTCAATGTTATTTCTGGTGTATATAAATGTGATTCAGGTTCAATATCCTTCCGTGGAACTGAAATTACAGGATTATCTCCGAATGAGATAAATAAGCTAGGACTATCAAGAACATACCAAGACACTAGATTATATCCCGAACTCACTGTTATTGAGAATTTGATGCTCCCCCCCAAATTTCAGAAGGGAGAAAAAGTACCAAATATATTTACAAGAAGGAAAGAGGTTTTCCAAATGGAAGATAATTTACTTGATAAAACATTAGAAATATTAGATTTACTAGAAATCAGGCATATGGGTTACGAATATGCTAAAAATTTATCCGGGGGTCAGAGTAAACTTGTTGATCTTGGTCGCGTATTAATGAGTGACCCAGATGTTCTATTATTAGATGAACCAACTGCAGGAGTTAACCCTGTTTTAACTCAAAAGTTATTCCAAAAAATTATTTCATTAAGGGATGATCTCAATTTGACAATAATGATAATTGAACATGATATGGATGTGATCATGAAACCTGAAGTCGATCATATTTATGTTGCCAACTATGGGAAAATCATAATTTCTGGACGTCCTGAGGAGATAAAGAAAAATCAACAAGTTATTGAGGCATACTTGGGAAGGTGATATTATTAATCAGGTTAATATTTTAGAAACAAAAAATCTATTCGGTGGTTATGGTAAACATGAGATCATACATGGAATAAATATATATGTAGAAAAAAAAGAAATTGTATGTATCATAGGTCCAAATGGTTCTGGAAAATCAACTCTTATTAAAGTAATCTATGGATTGGCAACCCATCATGGAGGGAAAGTCTATTACGGTCCAGATGAAACAAAAAATTCCATTGATTTACCCAAATCAAATGAAATGATTGAAATAACTCAAAAAAGGGCAAATGAATTAGTTCCACTTGGTATTTCATATGTACCACAATTAGACAATGTATTCCCAAACCTTACAATTGAGGAAAACTTAGAAATGGGTGGTTATACTCTAGATGAAGATCAAATGGAAACAGCAAAAGAACGTGTATTTGAGTCCTATCCTCTTCTCAAAGAACGTAGAAAGAATCGTGCAAAAACCTTAAGTGGTGGTCAACGCCAAATGTTAGCTCTTGGACGTGCGTTAATAATTGATCCACACTTAATTATTCTTGATGAACCATCTGCTGCACTCCAACCATCACTTGTTATAGATATCATGGAACGCGTACTCGCATTAAGGGATGAGTATGGTGTTTCTGTTTTGATGGTTGAACAAAATACAAAATCTGCTTTAAAAATATCTGATCGTGGGTATATTCTAGCGGCTGGACAAATGGTCCATACTGACAATGCACATGAACTACTTTTTAATACGGATCTTGCAGCTTTTTACTTAGGAGGAAAACGTACAATAAAATAAATCCAGTTGTAATTTTAAAAGCAAATTATTAATTACATTAATTCAGATATTAATTTAATTGGCATGAAATCTTCAATTCTATTAATCATTGCAATATTTTCCTTATTATTCATGATCCCAACTAACAATACATCTGGTTTGGCGATGTATCCAGCAAATAATGTAAATTTTCACACTTCAGATCAAGATTGTCTCATACCTTGCAATGATATTATAGAATTGCTTCCTAGAGATGCAATACCATCGATAGATCAACCGACATATCGAACCGTGAAAGAAGAAGATGAAGATGGCTACTTAAAAGATACTTCAAAAATCCTAGGGTTAATTGTAGACGGTGTACATTTTGCATATCCTTACAAAATATTAAATTATCATGAAATTGTAAATGATAATATCGGTGGAAATGATTTGGCAATTACTTATTGCCCGTTGACTGGAAGTGGAATTTCCTTTAACCGTTCACCAGTTAATAATTCAGAATTCGGTGTTTCAGGTCGTCTATATGAAAATAATCTAATTATGTATGATAGAAATACTGAAAGTTATTGGAGTCAAATGATGGCAACGTCCATTAAAGGTGAAGAAATTGGAAATGCGCTACAGACCATTCTCACAGTAGAAACAAGATGGAGGGCATGGAAATCACTTTATCCGGAAACGTTAGTTCTGAGTAGAAATACTCAAATTTATAACCCAACATCTTATGAAACAAATCCATACCTTGGTTATGACTTACGTAATAGCATTCGTTTCAAGACCAGTTATGATTTGGATGTTGAGCCTTACAATCTATACTCCCTTAAGACAAATACAATGATTGTTCAAATAAACAATGAAACAATGCTATTCCCCTTTACTGAGCTATCCAGTTATTCAGTAATTAATGAAGTTATATCTGGGACACCGGTGATAATTGTGACCGATCCATTCAATGATCTATCACTCGCGTTTTCCCCAAAACTTAACGATGGTAAACTTTTATCTGAGTTCACTCAAGCTGCATTTGAAGGTTTAGATCCGGAGGATACATTTAACCTTCCAGTTTATCGTGATTCAAGTGACACAATATGGAATTTCAAAGGAATAGCCATAAAAGGGAAACATAAAGGTGAACAATTAACCCAATTATATTCTTATAACGCTTACTGGTTCGCAGCGATTATTTTCCATCCTCATTCAAAAATTTTTCCTCAGGATGCAACTTCAAAACTAGTTGAAAATTCTATTAATTTATTCAACAACCGACCAGGTGAGAAAAATAATAATCCAAAAGAACTCGGAATAAGTTCCACAATCAATGTATCATTCACACTGATAATTGCAATTTATATAATCCGAAGAAAGAAGTAATAGATTTATGGATTAAGAAAGTCAACCGAGAAATTTTGGTATCTCAGATAACCTAGCTGCAACCTGAACTCCTACTCCCTCAAGTGCTTTAATTTTTCCTTCAGCAGTGCCTGATTTACCCATAACAATTGCTCCGGCATGACCCATAGTCTTTCCCTCTTTTGCAGTTTTACCAGCAATGAATGCGACTACTGGTTTTGTCATACTATTTTTAATGTATTCTGCAGCCAATTCTTCCGCATTTCCACCAATTTCCCCTATCATAACTATTTTCTCTGTATCATCATCCTTCTCAAACAATTCTAACGCTTCGATAAAGTTTACTCCCTTGCATGGATCGCCACCAATTCCAATGCAGGTTGATTGACCTAATCCAGCTTTTGTTAGCTGATCAATTACCTCATATGTCAGTGTACCTGAGCGGGAAACAATACCTACAGTTCCTGGTTTCACAATATCTCCTGGTATTATACCTATCTTTGCCTGACCGGGAGTAATAATACCAGGACAATTAGGTCCAATCACATGAACATCAGCTAGTCTCGCTCTGTGAATTATTTCCATAGTTTCTGAAACAGGGATGCCCTCGGTAATGATAACAATCAATTTAATTCCAGCTTCAATCGCTTCGATTGCTGCAAGTTTTACACCGGATGCTGGAATAAATATCACCGATGCGGTTGCCCCAGTCGCTTCAATTGCCTCTTGTACTGAATCAAAAATTGGGAATCCATCTACTTCTTGACCTCCTTTTCCAGGACGAGTACCTCCAACTACTTGAGTTCCATATTCCTTCATTAAATTTGCATGAAATTTACCCTGAAATCCAGTAATACCTTGTACAATAACTTTAGTGTCCTTTGTTAATAATACTGCCAATTAATTCACACCCTTAGAGGCTTTAACTGCCGCTTCTATAGCTTCCTCCATGACATCATAAGCATCCAATCCTGCTTCTTTTAGGATTTGTATCCCTTCTTGGTAATTTGTGCCCATTAATCGAATGATTATTGGAACTTCAATATTAAATTTGCCAATTGCAGCTAAAATTCCACGAGCAATATCATCGAGGCGAGTAATACCTCCAAAGGCATTGATGAGCATCGCCTTCAATCCCTTATCTGCTATCATTATCCGCAAAGCATTTTCAACACGTTCCTCTTGGGCTCCTCCACCAACATCAAGAAAATTCAAAGGAGTTCCACCAAAGTGCTTTATCAAATCAGCAGTAGCCATTCCCAAACCAGCTCCAACTGAGAGCATCCCAATTTCACCTTCTAACCCAACATAAGATAAACCATGCTGTTTTGCATCCTTTTCTGACGTTGTATACCTTAAATCTTCTGATAAGAACTCTTTTCGCTCAGGATGTAGATATGTAGCATTATCATCAATAATGACGCGTGCATCCAAAGCGATTACCTCTTGTTGTTCTGTTAGAACCAAAGGATTGATTTCAGCCAGCTGTAAGTCCTCCTTACTCATCATATTTGCTAGTGTTGCTATTATTGACGCAATCTTCAGTTTGACATTTCCAGACAATCCTCGTTTGGCCAGGGTTGAAAAGAATTGGAATGGATAAATATCTTTTCCATAAGGTAGTCTAAAGCGATCAATTGCTTCTGGGCGTTCTTCTGCAAGGGTTTCGATATCAATACCACCTTCTAGTGAAAATAATACAAGGATGTCAAGGGTAGAAAGGTCAAATATCATTGAAATGAAATATTCACTCTTAATTTTTGCTCCTTCCTCAATCAATAGGTGTGATATTGGTCTGCCATCAAATTCTCGAGCAAGGATATCAATCGAATGTGGAATTACGTCTTCGTGAGATTTGGCTAGTTTAATGAGCCCCATCTTTCCCCTTCCCCCAGAAAGTATTTGTGCCTTGACTACACAAGGGTAACCCAATTTTTCTGCAGCTTCTTTTGCTTCTTCTGCACTGGTGACCAACATTGATTTAGAGAGGGGAATATTATACTTTTTGAATAATTGCTTACCCTCGAATTCTAGTATTAAACCGATTATTACCACCTAAAATAATTTATGTGTTTTGATTTGATATGTTTTTTTTACGTTTTTGATCTATCAATCATACTTGAGATTAATATGCAATATTAACTTGTCGCATAATGTTATTAATGACGAATTGTTAAATAATTATTTTATTTCTTTATTTTCGCTAATTAAACGGGAGTTTATAAATTTTCAATTCATTTTTTTAATTATTGTCTTTGTCCACATGAATAGCAGTACTTAACTTCACCTACAAGGGGTTCACCACATCCTGTGCAGTGGCTTACAGGTCTAATTGGTTCCACTTGAACCGTGGATTGCTTAACAGAGGACTCTGGTACTACAGTGGTTATTGGTTCAATTGTCTGTCTAGTTACTTCTGGTGAAACTACTCTTTTTGGTTGAATTGGTTGTACTAACTCACCAACAACAGTGACCTTATCAGTGATCAGATCTAGTCGTATCAGTTGTGCTTCATCCAGTATCATCATTTTGAGGGTTTTAATCACATCTTTTGACTTTTTATCTAGTTGAAGTGCCAAGAACTCTACAGTGGTTTCAGGATAATGGCTTAATAGTACCAAAATTCTCTGCTTTGTTTTTTCTCTCTCAGTTACGAGGTAGAATGCGATTGCACTGAACATTACTGCGAAGAATAATAGTACACCGTCGGGTTCAGCCACAAAAAGGAAAAAGAAGAATACACCTAGTCCTAATAATATCCAATCATTACGGGTCAGTTTAGAAAACCAGCTATCAGGATGGATGACAATAGGTTTCTTTTTGGATTTGGCTTTTTTAATGGTTATCGGTCTTATTTTAGAACTAACCTGGGGTTCGGCTACAGGTGGCTTCTTATCTAATGCTTTTATTATCAAGGCTGCTACAGTAAATGGTAATACCGTCCAGAATATCGCCATGAGTATGGCAAACATTACAACAAAAATTGCTGAAATTGCAACTAAACCTGGATCAAATACCCCAGATCCCATGAAAAAGTCAGTATCCTGATCAGCAGTTACCTCAATATGATAGTCTCCAGATGGCAACCAAATATTTTTGAAGAAATCATTCGATGTGTGTAACCACACTACGTCATTATTTTCATCAATTAAACTTACAGTAATTAAACCAACAGTATGATGTTCTTCATCAGGTGAGTCAACACCAAAAAAGATTTGTGCATTGTCTGATCCACTCATATGAATAGATTGAGTTATTATAGTATCCCCAGCATTTAAATGGTAATAATTAATTGATGGATTAGCATCAGAAATTGTAATTGCAACTAAAATTGCTGAAATCATGAAAAAATAGAAACCTAATTTTCCAGACCATTTTGATACATTGACTAGTACGCGAGTTAGGGATAGATCGTCGTTGCTTGACATGTTCCTTACAATAATAATATCGATTAAGAAGTATATAAAGTGTTCCATTATGAGGGGTAACAAAACTAAATTTGTCTTGAAATTGCTCATAGGTTGCAAATTATCCAAAGTAAATTTTTTCCTATTTTTAAAGAAAAAGGGCACATGGATTATTGATTGATGAAATTTGGACTTAGATTTTTTTAAATATCGATACAGAATATTTAGGTCGATTCCCATCTTGTATACGTTTGATACTGTTAATTTGAATTGCAGGAATAGTTTCAACGATATCTTTTAAGTGTTGAATTGTAATTGGATATGGTATCCAAGTATATGAGTTTCTCATTTCGTATTCTACTATCAGTAGAATACCATTATTGACTAAAAAACATATCAAATTTTTTATAATTTCCTTTAAATCATTTGTTGGAATATAATGCAGAACTTGTGAACAAAGTATTCCACCTATGGATCTCTTTCTAATTGGACAATTCTGAAGGTAACTTCTAATTGCAACATTTCGACTCTTGGATAGTCTGGGGATGTCTGTACCTAGAATAGTAGAATTTGGTAGTCTTTTTTGGAGAAGATAACCCATTAATCCATCGCCAGCTCCGATATCTAGCCAAACGGATGATACTTCTTGCTGTGATAACAAATCAAATAATGGATAGAGCCGATTTTCAATATCAGATCGCTTCCATGCCATTTTCAAACCTCCAGACTTTACAAATATACTTGGGAAGGTGAAATTTATTAAATCATTCTTACCAATTAAATAATTTCCCCAATTAGCTTCTAATGTATTTAATTAAATTTTTTAAATCAATTCAATTCAAAAGCATAGTCAGAGACATTTTTCAAAGCAATTGAAAAACCTGGATCAAATCCAACAATAGCTGTATCTATTCCCTTTTCCTTAAGCTTCATCAACATAGGAACAACTCTGGCATCCCTAGATCCAATAAGCATGATATCAATTTTCCCACGGTTGGCAATTTCAATTAGCTTTAGACTCATACTAATATAAATATCGTCCCTCACAACTTCAGGCTTATAACCAGAATTTACCATAGCCTCAATTAATTTATCTGAGGCATGATGATTGAGAAATACATATCTGTCCTTTACATCCCCTAGTTTGGATCCAATCTGGTCAATATCTTCTATTTTAATTTGACGTTTACCTATTCTCCTTAGGATATTTGGTCCATCAATAAGTACACCAATTTTTTTAGTCTTTTTAAAAAGGGATTTTAGTGGATTCCACCTAGCATCCTTATCAACTTCAAATTCTTGCATATCTATTTCGTCTTCTGACATCCCTATCTCCTAATTAGTAATTGTTTCTAGTGTAAATGGGGTTTTATTCGAGATTAGTGATTGGACAAAAATAAAACGACCATCCCTTCTAGTATTGCATAATCCAGCATCAGAAAGTTCGATTAGTATATTGCGAAGTATAACCACTGGTAAACCGACACCATTAGCCAGATCATCTATTCTAATTTCCTTCTTAATTGAATCCATATATAACAAAGTCTTATACTTGGAGTCATTAGCAATTAAGTTTTTGAAATAATTTATTGCATCTTCGGTCTGTTTTATCTGATACTTGAGATCAGATAGTTCCTTGTTTATTTTCGTCTGTTCTTCAGAAGAAATCGCTTCCTTACCTTCATACTTTTCAAGTTGGGCATTTACATCCAGTAATGATGCATCTGAGGCTTTTAGTCTCTCTAAAGCGTTATCTAATTTTGTTTTACTAGCACCTAATTTTTTCTTAAGTTCTTCTTTTAGTTTAAGATTTTCTTCATTATTTTTTTCAAAGTTTATTTTGTCTTCTTTTAGAGTAGTAAGTTCACTTGTCATGGCCTGCATTTTGTCATCTCGGTTTTTTGATTTTACTCCAACTTCATCTTTTTCCAGTTTGAGTTGATGAATATCCTCATTTTTGGATACAATATCTCTTCTTAATTCTAAAACACTTGCTCTTGTTTTCTCTAAATTTTTCTGTAATTGATCTACCAATTCCCCAGAAGCAGAACCCGCTTGCGTTTCTAATTCTCTTTCTCTTAATTGGCCCTGCTTTAGCTGTTCCTTTAAAATTTCAATTTCAGAAACCGTTTCATTGACTTCTCGTAAATTACTTCTTAATCCTGAAACTTCTTCGTCTTTTTCACCTATTGTAGCTTGAAGGTCTTCAATTGTCATGGAGTTTTCAAGCATTTGTTGACCAAGAGCTCCAGTCTGGTTTTCCATCCTTGTTATCCCTTCCGTTAAATTTAAAATTTCTTGGTCTTTTTCAAGAAGAAGTTGATTACTCTTATCTATCTCTTCTTGCAACTTTTCGAAGTCATCAGAATGAACTGTAGCCCCATCAGACATTCGATCCAACATATCTGCTTGTTCAGTGATTGTTGCCTCATATTCCTCAATTTTCCCGTCCATTTGATCAAACTGATTGATTTGCTCTTCCATGGTTTTGAATATATTTAGCCATTCCTCTTGAATTACCCCAGTGTCTAATAAAGCACTTTCAATGGCATGTCTTATTTTTCCGGTTGCAAATGTGACAATTTTGAGGTGTATGTTATTTCGATAAAAACTGAGGAATTCATCCTTGTATTGCCTACTAAAATCATCAATATCGGTAAATGAGAATTGGGATGATCCACTAGACAAGAATTGTGAGCGAATATTTTCAGTTCTTTCTCTTATTTGCTGTTCTAAAGCTCGTTTTTCTTGTTTCATAGTTTCTAAAAATTCAATTATTGCACTCCGTATCACTGATACTTGAGATTCTGCATACTCTTCGGACATCTAAACACCGGGTAGATTATTCAATCGAAAATACTCCCCGATCTTTATAAGACCTCTTTTGAGTATTACCTTAAATTCTACTCAATAAACCGGTTTTCTAATACAATTTGGTAAGTTACTATTTCAATAAAAATATCATAGGTAAATATTCTTAAATCTCTTGGACCATTGGGTAGGACTTGGTAACCTTTTGCATTGCAAAATAAGTGAATATTATAAAATAAATTCTAATACTTACGATTGCTTCTCACAAAAATTAGAATCCATTATAGTTGTGAATTTAGTATAACTTATAGCAAATAACTTCATAAATTAACGGCGGTAATTCGTGTCAAATGTGTTCCCATCTGAGGAAAAACCAATTATTTTCTTCAAAATTGTATGAGAAATTGGATAACAAATCCAGCAAAGAATGAGCAGGACAAATAGGAACATTATCATGAAAAGAGATTTGATGATCTCTCCATGTGATTATAAGGGGAACAATTTTTACTGATATCCAACCAGTCCAGTTTAATTCAGGACTATCATGGATTATCGGGATCATCTCAAAAAATTCAT
>CAZRLL010000034.1:5329-24795 GCA_964600735.1 uncultured archaeon | reverse complement strand
ATTTACAAATTAAAAGTTGTAAAAAGTGTAAAAACTAAGAGCTCCTAAAATGATAGTATTACTATTTCTATATAAGGTTTAACTTTGACCTTATCTTATCCATTAAGATTTGAGATGATAGATTATTCACTTTTATTTAAACTTGATGTATCAATTTATGATTGTGCAAATGGAAGAAATCTACTTGACAATAAAAAAAGAGGTATAAGTAGTTGATTTCTATGCGATAATATTGGTGAATTAAATGGATTTAGATCAAAAATTAGCTCTCATCAAGGATAGAGCAGAAGAAGTACTCACTATTAAGGAATTAGGATCTAAATTAGGGATTAAAACTCAGTTAAAAGGATATGTTGGATTTGAATTATCTGGTTTTGTCCATATTGGAAATGGTGTAATACTTGGCAAGCAAGTAGAAAATTTAATGAAATCAGGTATTAATATGAACATTTTACTTGCTGATTGGCATTCTCTGATTAATAATAAGCTGGGAGGAGATATGGAGAAAATAAAGATGGCTGGTGAGTACTTTGAGTTAGCGTTCAGGACTATGGGTGCAGATGGACCTAAAGTAGAATATTTATGGGGTTCTGACATTGTTGATAGTTCTGATTATTGGTTGAAAGTAGTAAAAGTTGCTAAAAATTCGACACTTACAAGGATGAAGAGGACTCTTCCAATATTAGGAAGGAAAGCTGCTGAAGATATGGAAGCTGCATTTCTACTCTATGGACCCATGCAAACTGCCGATATTTTTGAGATGGATTTAGATATTGCTCTTGGTGGAATGGATCAAAGAAATGTACATGTGCTTGCTCGGGAAATTGCAGAAAAAATAGGATTTAAGAAACCAATTGCTATTCACACCCCTATGTTGATGGGATTGAAGGGTCCGGGTGGACGGATGGATGTCAGTCCTGATATGATGGAAATAAAGATGAGTAAATCAAAACCTGAAACCTGCATCTTTCTCCACGATGGTCCTAAGTTGATAAAGAAAAAGTTGAAAAAAGCACATTGTCCAGCAGGCGAAATCGAACAAAATTCAGTGCTAGAGATTGCCAGATTGATTCTATTTAAGACCAAAAATTTTTCATTGATAATTTCTCGACCTGAAAAGTTTGGTGGAGATATAAAATTTGACAATTATCAATCCTTATCTGAGGAGTTTAAAAATAATGGTCTGCACCCGTTGGATCTCAAAATGGGTATTGCTGAATCATTATCTGCCTACCTTAAGGATGCAAGAATAAAATTTGAGAAAAAAGATGACGTCATGGAAGTAATGAGTAATTTGACAAATATTCAAGTTGATTACGAATAAAGATTTAAGATGACTGATGATAAAAATTCTTCAAGATGGCGATTGGAGAATATATTATTGAATTTATTTGTAATTTCTTTATTCATAATTTTTATACTACATACAATTTACGGCATATCATTCTTGTTGACCTCAAATTTAGCGAGTTGGCAGATTTTTATCATTACACTGCAAATTGGGTTTGAGCTTGTTGTATTCATTCAAATGTCTTTGATAATTAAAGGAATCTCTTCCTTAGAATACACTGCTGATAAATTCTATAATATCAAAATTTCCGAATATCCAGACCTGGACGTATATATTCCGATCAGAAGAGTCAATCCAGACATATTAGAAAAAACCTTAATTGGGATTTATGATAACAACTACCCGAAAGAAAAATTACATGTATTTACTGCAGATGATACCCCAGAAGAAGATTTATCAGCGCGATACAAGGAATTATCCGAAAAATATGGTGCAAAATATATTTATGACCCCTCGAATATCAAATTTAAAGCAGGAATGTTAAATATTGCCTTAATTTATGGTAAATCTAAATTCGTAGCATTTTTTGATTTCGATCAGATACCTCAACCAGGAATACTGCATCACTTTGTTGAAGTATTATTATCTGACAAGGAAGTAAGTTTTGTGCAGGCAAAGAAAACGTTCATAGGACTGTCGAACCTTTCTAAGGTATGGTCTGCATTACTCTATGCACAATATTTTGAAGTATTCCAGAGAATTAAGGAAAAGTCGAAAACCGTTTTATTTGCAGGTTCTACTGCTTGTTTCCGTAGATCTGATATCGATGATCTCGGAGGTATTCCTGAAGATACATTTACTGAAGATAATGGGTTGGCAGTGAAATTGATGCTTGAAGGAAAATTTGGAAAATATACGAATTTCGTCGGATCAGTGGGAACGGTACCCAATAAGTTTTCAGACCAAATTTCTCAATTATGGAGATGGTCACATGGTGCATCACATGTACTGCGAAATAATATTTATTTGATTATTAGATCTAAAAAAATGAAATTATCTCAAAAATTTGATCTTATAGGTACATTAGGAATTGCTCCTATTGTTTTTTTTGTGTATCTGTATAGTTTTACATTTATCCCTTTAATACTGTCGGGAGTTGATTCAGGAAGAATCACAATTTTTCGTATTCCTTCCTTGGTTTTAGTTCCATTACTAACTGCGATTACTTATGTTTTCATCGCAGCAAAGGCAATAGCATTAAGTAAAAAAGATAAAGAGTCAGAATTCAAATTCAGACACCTTCCCGGATTTATTATCATTGGCCTATGTAGTAATCTTTTAGTGTTTAGTAGTGGAATAACTGGAATAATGGGATTATTGGGGCCAGGATCCAAGCGAGGCATATGGAACCGAAATGTAAAAATTGAAATTATTGGTTTGATAGGAGCTCTATTAGGGATTATGTTAGTTATGTTATCCCTTATATGGTATATGAATGGTTATACTTCTGCAATTTTGCTTTTCCTCATTGCAATAACATTGTTACCGGGTCTACCAATTGTTTTGTATTATAATTGGTTTGAAAAAAATATAAAAAATTGATTCTATAGACGCCCTCTAATTTGTTTACCAATTTCAAATGTAATCCTAGGGGGTATTGCCTCACCAATAATGTCATAAATCTGCTCTCTGGTTCCGATAAAATGGAATTCGTCAGGAAATGTCATTAGACGTCCATGTTCGAATGGAGTTAGTAAACGGTCATCATAGGGATGGATATATCGACTTTTACCCATCACTACTGGAGAAGGTCTATTTGGGTAAAGACGTACGTAATTTTTGAAATCAGATCTTGAAGCACGATAATGTACTAAACCCTCTCCACTTGGTAATGTTATCATTCTTTTTCGATAATCTGATGAAACCATTTCCTGTCTATGATATTCATATTCATTTGGATAACTAGGATCCGGTAGATCCCCAATTGAATCCATTACCGTTTTAACTCGACTATTGGGAGCATTTAGTTTTAAGTTTGATATAATCACTCTCTTTCTTTGTGAGGGGACTCCCCAATCAACTGCGTTTAAAATATTAAACGTTGGCCTACCCAATCCCAATCTCACAAATTCCTCGGATAATAATTTCCTACCATCGCCCTCTAGTATTCCCATGACATTTTCGATTACAAAATATTCTGGATCCAAATCAGCAATTAGTCGGATAGAATGCAACATTAGCCTTCCTGTTGCATCATCAAATAAACGGTTAAATGAATTTTTGAGTCTATTTTGGTTAGCCACAGTAAATGGCTCGCAAGGAGGAGATGCGGTAACCAGGGATATTTTTTCATCAAATTTTTCCAAGATAGGTTCACTTCTCAATTTAGAGATATTTTTTATCTGCGCTACTTTTCCAAAATTCTTATTGTATGTTTCTACACAATGCCAAGCGTTATCAAAAGCTGAAGTTGTTATAAAACCTGCTTCATGGAAACCCCAACCTGCCCCACCACCCCCACAAAACAAATCTACACTGTTCAAAAATTCAAATCCTTCAATGTTAGTCAAAATCTTTTATATTTTGACATGTAGATCTCCGTTTTTTATTATTGTTTCATATGTATTCAGTTTTTCTATGGCGGGAGGATTTTGTGGTCTTCCATCTTCTAAGTCAAACACTGAGGTGTGAAGTAAACATGTGACATAACCATCTGCATAATGTCCTTTGGTTAAATCATAAGTCTTATGTGTGCAAATTCTTGAATTTACCAAGTATTTCCCATTATAGGATGTCACCATTAATTGTATTCCGTCAACATCAACGCTTAGTAATTCCCCTTCCTTTATTTCGTCAATAGAACAGATTTTCACAATTTCTTCCATTTTTTCACCTTATCTGGATGAATCCCACTTCTTAGTGAGGTATTTTCTCGATAAATCCACAGAAAAATTCTCATTTAATTTCTGTAGAACTGGTTCAAAATAACCTTTCACAAGCAGTTCTTTCGAGTGTTCCTTTGTAATGCCTCTACTTTCCAAATAGAATAAGATTTCATCATTCAATGGTTCTACAGATGCCGCATGTGCCGCTTTAACATCATTTTGCATTATGTTTAATGATGGAATAGCATTAATCTTACCTTTGTCCATAACCATTCCTTTAGAACTCAACCAAGAATCTGCATTAATCCCACTTTCCGGGATTGTGATTAATCCTCGAAGAACTGATTCGGACTTACCCATCATAACTGTTCTTGCATGTGTTTGACCAATTGTGTCTCTACCACTGTGTACTAATTCTGATTTTACATCAAAGCGTTGGTTGTTATTTCCAAATTCAACAAAAAGATCATAACATTCTGAACCCTGACCATAAAGATCGATATTACTGTTGTATCTACCCATTTGACTTCCTTGTAGATGAGAAATCATGTGAAATGAGGAGTAAGAATTTAGTTTTACATTTCTTGCTAATACATGGACTGTATTTGAACTGAAATTTTGAATGAGCGAACCTTTTATGTTTGCATTTTCTTCTAGGTGAATTGAGTGTAGAGATAAGAAGAGATGATCTTCCTTAGCTTGAGCATTTGAGTTTTCTAGTATCTCTACATAAGAACAATTCGTGTCACCTTCAAATAAGGCAATTAACTCTGAAAACGCTGCATTTTTCTCTCCACTTGTGGTGGAGAGCTTGATCAATGTTTTATCTAATGTTACTCCTTTTGGAACGAATAGCACTGTAATATTCGTGGCAAAAGCACGAGCCAGCGAACCTAATTTATCAAAATTTTCTGATTGGCTAGTAACTTTGTCAACAATTCTTTTGGCAAGTTCTTCATCTTTCATTATCAATTTATGTAAGCTATCATAGAAAATACCTTTTGACTTTAGTTCTTCATCCAAATTCGATACGATGCCTTTGTCTGATTCAATGATATCGGGTGTTAATTCTTCATTAATGGAAGGACGGTTTCCTTTAATATCTACATCTAATGTCCAATTTGGTGTAAGATTTTCAGGATTGAAATTCCTAAACGTGGTGTATTTATAAAATAATGAGTCTTTATCCAAGGGTAATTTATTGTATTCTTCAAATGCGGTAATTCTTCTTTCTAGCAACCAGTTTGGTTCATTATAGCTTGCAGATAATTTATTAATTTCCTCAATAGATACAAATTTTGTTGTAAATAAATTTTCAAGACTCATGATTTTACACTTTATTTATACTCTATATTACTAACCATCTACTTTCTTTTTAAAATAAAGATAAGTTACTTCACAATTGAAAGAAGAAATGTTATATAATTTATAAATACTACATTAATTTCAATTTAAGAATATAATATATGATGTGGGCTCGGTGAGATTTGAACTCACGACCTTCTCCGTGTGAGGGAAACGTCATTTGGCTTAATGGTAACACATTATCCACAATTAACCAGACTAGACCACGAGCCCTAATTGCAAATATTGGATTATTCTAATAATATTTATTATTATGAATTATTAAAAAACTGATTTTTTTTTATTTTCTAATATTTTCAAGTTGATTAAGCAATTTTGAACCATATAAAGGACTTGTGACCAGCAGAATTATTCCAATTATCAGTAAATAGACTTCTAAGTTTGGACTAGAGGTCGTTCCAAGAGCTTTTGAAGATAATTCTACCAATACCTGCGTATTATCTATGTTACCAGCCCAATCAATTACAGTTAGGGTGACCACATAAGTGCGATCAAATTCAAGATACTTATGGGTATATGATTTCATATAAGTTACTTCAATTGATGTATCATCATCTAAGTCGAGAATAGCATATCTCACTTTTGCGGTTGTATCTGAAAAGTTGAAGTTAAATTTAACCAAACCATCATTAGAGGTAACTTTTCCTATTCCTTCAGTATTAAGTGTGAAAATTGGCTTTACGTTGTCTATAACGATAGTATATGTGACATTAATAATCAAATCCTTATTAGTTATTGCACTGATGGTTGCATTGATTATACTATTATCCTCAAAAGTATAAGTAGTATTCATTGAATCGCCAAGCAGGCTAGCATTTTCCGTTGGTTGAATTGATTGATTTATTAAACCAGTAAGGAATCGAAATTCACTTATATTTCCTTTCCGTACAGATGCACTGAAATTAAATGATATTTCAGGTGTTTGTGAATATATGGTATTGTTGATAAAAACAAATTCAGAGTGAGCAGATGAGACTGATAATTTCAAATTAGGTGTACCGTCACCGATATCCACAAATTTATGTTCAATATCATTAATAAATCTTGTTTCATTTTGAACTGTATCGTTCAAATATGCATAAGAAATCCATTCGAGAGTTGTATCAATGGGAAAATCACCCAGATCTATCACTGATGTAACATTCGAAATTAAAACTGGTAACGTAAAATTCATTTCAGTCCATTCAGTTTTTGTCGATATTCGATAATTAATACCGTAGACATCAGAATCAGTCGCATTTTTAACTGATATGGTAATATTTACTCTTTCAAATTGTATGTAAAAATCATCTTGTGATTCAGTAGACCATGTCTGATTGGTCGTGATTAGATTTCTTGCATAGTTTCCCTCATCTTCACTCACATCATTTGTTCCTACTGCACCATAAAATGGAATATAATTAGTTGTAACATTGAGTTGTACTTCATAATATGAAATCGAGGCATTAACATAGAATGTCTCTGTATAAGGAACAGTATAATTCGGTTTACTTGTTGTTGTTAAATACTTGAAATGTAAGGATTGATTATCAAAGGTTCCAGCTCGCGTTAGAGTTAGATTTCCAGCATTGTCTGCAAACAATCTTAAATCCGTCTCATTATCTCCGTTAACTACTGAATAGATAATGGTAACATTCTTGTTCAATTCATATGCTTTGTAAATTGCTCCGTTGCCTAATGTATCGTTTCTTTCTCTGATTAGTTCACCATTATTTGTAATATTTTCAAATAATGGTCTATGTAGATCTGTTTGATCAGGAATTATGCTTGAATTTGGTTTAATATCAAGTTGAATTGTTTCATCTTCTACGAATGCATGAATTTGTAGAATTGTTTGTATTACTAAAATGGTTATAATGATACTAAGGAACAATTTTTCTTTCATTTGCTTATAACATCGGCGGATAATTTATGTTTAAAAAGAAATAGATGTCAATCTCATTCTAGTCATCTTTTTTATATCAATCAGACTCTCGAGGTAGATTCTACTTATTTTAGATTGAATTTCATTTGTTTCTACGATATTGAATTAGATCGTTTGATGCATGAAGATACCCGATATAGATTGCACCGGATATCACATTATCCACTACCTGATATTGATCTGAAGAAAGGTCTCCCTTTTTCATAATTTGGTCAACAGATCCATAAAACGTTAAATTTTCAGTTGGACCGATAAATTTCCCATTTCTCCATACCTCGGTTTCAGATGAATGAATGATAAATTGAGGATCCTTAATATCACCACTGATGTATCCATACCCTCTTAGAACAAGTAATGAAGTACCAGATCTTTCGATAAATTTCTTTCCCTTACCAGTTCCACCTACTACTACTAAATTTGTGATATTTAGTTTTATTGGAAATTGGTAGGATCGCAGTATAGGCTGATACCAAGAAGTTCTAAAACCATTACCACCATTTTTCCAATTAGAATTAAACATGTTATGCAAACCGCCAGTATGAAAACCATTTTCCAATAATTGTCGTGGCTGAGTTAAAGATCCTTCGTCATCAAATAAAAATGAACCATAGCCATCAATTCGCAGAGGATCATCATATAATTGAATATTTTCGTCCCAAACTTGGTTAACTTGGTTTAGCTTTGAAGGTGTTTTAAGAAACTTATCGGAGCTATAAAGCATAATAATTCGACCAATAATTTCGGGGTGAATAATTATCGAGGTTTTTTCAGATGTTAATTTAACTGTCTTCATAGATTGTTTTTTTACACCTTTTTCAGCTTCTTCTATAACTTTTTCAAAATTGACAGCCAAGTTTCTACTAGCTGCAGCCCGATTGACACTAAATTGTTCGCCGTGTTTTGTGAGTCTAGCATTAGAATTGTATCTAAATCGGAGTGATATCCCGTTCAGAGGTTTAGAACCAAGATTTGAGATCCAGAGTGTTTCTTTTTCCAAATTAACTCTATGGTTAACTTCAATTTTGCTCTCATAAACGGTAAATTTAATCCTATCCAATAAATCTTCTACTAATTCCTTTGTTAGGTCCAGTGAGGAACCTTGGTCACCTTGAATAGAAGTTATTCTGGGGAATTTAATCGGTTTAAACGTTAGTTTTGGTGAATCCCCTGCAGTACTTTTGGGTTCTGATAATGTGGCAATCTTATCTAATAATGAAAATCCCAAAGATAACTCTTGTAACTTTTTACTTTTTGAAATTACTCGGACTGTTATACCATTCCTTTGTCTTTTCATTAAGTTTAGATTATTATACTTAGATGTTTCACCAATTATTTGCTCAATTGTCTGTATAAATATCTCATATGATGAAACCCAATTCATTCGATCTATTGTTCTTTCAATATCAGTCAGAATTGACTCGATATTTTTAGAAAATGAAGACATAATGATCACTTTAGTTAATTTGCATGCCCTTTAAAGCCAAAGCAGGCGCTATTGCTCCCACAAATAAGGCACTATCATCTTTCATGCATTTTGATGGAAAAGTTGATGTTTCCCTTCCCACTGCAATGACATTATTTAATGTCTCTACTGCAAAACCAGTTATAGTTGTGGGCCCTAGCATTTGTTTTATTTCACCATTAACTATCTCACGACAATATTGAGCTCTTATTGAAAATTCTCCGGTATAGATTGATGTGCTTGCGGACAAGGTTGGACCAATCAATAATCCATTCTTAATTTCTTCAATTAATTCTTCCAATTTATGATCTTTCGGCTCGATGAATAAATTTGATTGCCTTGGTTCAGCAGGTGACAAGTATGAGGTTGCTCTTGCATTCCCAGTACTAAATCCGCCCAAAAGCTTAGCTGTTTTTTTTGTATGTAAGTAGTTAACCAAAATTCCTTCATCTATTAATAAAGTACCTTGGGTTTTAGTTCCTTCATCATCATATTCAGACCAGCCTGCAGCATGAATATGTGAATCATCTACAATTGTAATTTCAGATGAGGTCGCTTTGTGTCCGATCATATTAGATAAAAACGAACTTTCATTTATTATTTGGTCAGCTTCACATCCATGCCCTATAGTTTCATGAGCGAGACTATAGCTAGTATCTGGAATAAGAACAGTATCATATTTTCCTGGCTTTGGTTGATATGTTTGAGTCAACGAATTGACGCACTTTGATAATTCGTCAATTTTAATTTGGATTTTATCCCATGATATGTCATCGTTTGTGATTCCACCCATCATATCAACTAAAGTGATTGGATACGAAGAAAATTTAGATTGCAATTCAAAATTCAATAAAGTAATTGAATATGCTTGTGTGATGTCTAAAAAGTCAGTAGATTGAAAATTTTTTCTGAAAAATAATTCTTGTAATTTGATAGAGTAGTGAGCAGCTGATTTAATATCCTGCATTAAACCATTGATGTCATTAATTATCACCTCAGATTCAATTTCAAACTCTTTCAATTTCCCAGATTTGGTCAAATCAGATTGAAATTTTACAATCGATTTTTCCACTTTATCAATTTTTGTAATTTTTAAGGAGTTATTTTTCTTAATTTGATGTGCGAGATCTATTAACGTTGTACCCACACCATCATACTCATTTGTAGAAAAAAAGCCAGTCGCATTCCCATGTTGTAATTCAAATCCTGTACCCCAATCACAAAATTGAAAGTTTGTTTTATTTCCATTTGAATCGATCTCAGTAGAAAAACCGACTACTGATTCTTGTAAGGCACTGGCAAATTCAATATTTTTACCAGACAATAAAGATAATAATGGTAAATGGTCAATTTGGTCTGGATGGATATAAATTCACCATATTATTCTCAATTACTCAATGGTATTTCAGATTATCAGTTAAAATACATTGAAATAACGCTAATGGATTAAAAAGGAAGTATTTAACTAACTGCCATATTGATCTGATAATTGTTGTTAATGTCGTTGTATCAGTTCTTTACTCTTTTCGTTTTGGTCTAAGATTTGTCGACCGACAGCGTTTCTTTCTACATCTACGAGCACCCACGGGATTACGGGCATAACAATTTCGACATATCCATACATTGACAAGCACATTTCTTGCAATTAATCGATGTTCTGGATTTGCTACGGGAATATAATTGACCTCCGATTAAAAACGTTTATTTAACAATTAGGTAATATAATAAAAGAGCTATGCAAGGGACATCGGATTATCTGATAGAAACAATTGATACGTGAGAATAATTCTATTTAAAATTAATAGTTCATTTATTATCTTGATGAAATGTGTAAATGATATTTTGTATGCTTGATTTTAATTTGTCTCTCGCAGCTATTGTTTTCCCCTCAATACGATAGGATAATGCTTCTTCAGTGCCACTCTTTCGAACAATAAACCAACTGTCCTCAAACTCCCCCCTTATTCCATCCAAGTCATTGACTGTTCCTCCCTTGTCTAAAGTGAAATTTGATAAATCAGTTATTATTTTGTTTTGTGTATTTACAGGCATAGGCTCACGAAATTCCACCGTTGAATAATAAGCCGGTAAATTTTTTACATATTCATGAAAAATTCTTCCCATTGATTTGTATTCACTAATAATTTGAATCAGTCGAAGTGCTGCATATAATCCATCGTCAAATCCGAAATAATCATGTTCAAAATAATAATGACAGGATAATTCACCCGCAATATCTGATCCTGTTTTTATCAGATTTTCATGAACCCAAGAATGTCCCACCTGTGTTAAGTTCACTTCTCCTCACAATTTTGTTATGTAATCGAATGTTGCTTTTGAGATTTTTACATCGATCAAAATTTTAGCTTTACCAGTTTTGTTAATCAAGTTTTCAGCAAATATCATGATGATTTTATCTGGAGAAATTATATCGCCCTGAGATGTGATAAATCCGATTCTATCACCATCTCCGTCAAAAGCAAGTCCAATATCAAAATTATTATCCTTGAACGTTTCTAATAATTTCGAGTAGGTTCTATCTTTGACAGGATCTGGAAGCAATGTTGGAAAATTACCATCTGGGTGCTCGCGTATTGAAGTTACATCAAATCCAAATTTTCTTAAAATATTACTAAATTTACCAGCGGCTCCATTTCCATACTCAACAGCAATCTTGAGTTTACTAGGAAAGGAAAATTGATTTTCTAAAAAATTAAAATACTTTTTGTACAAATCATTTCTAATAATAATTTTTCTATCAATAGACTGATTCCGATCGATTGAGGGTACATTCGTTATTTCTCTTTCTATTTTACTATAAAGATTATCATACTGATATGATGCCCCTGAACCATCACATATCTTTATACCATTATCCTTGGGTGGATTGTGAGAAGCAGTTACCATAATACCGGCATCAATTTCCTGATTGGTTCTAGCTGTAAAATAGATCATTGGTGTTGGTCCCATACCAATATCGTTCACGATACAACCTCCTTGGATTAATCCAGATGATATCGCATTTTTTAAAGCTGGTGTAGAAAGTCGCGAATCCCCAGCGATTACAACTTGCTTCTCCATTCCGAGAATTTTTGCAAATACGTAACCTATTTTTTGAGCTATTTGAATGGTTAAAGTTTCACCAAACGTACCCCTAATATCATTCTTTTTAAAAATTCCAGCCATTAATCATGTAATTCAGCGATCCCTAATATAGTTTGGTAAAATAATATTAATCCAGTTAAATTGAAACCATGAAAATATTTCAAAATACTAAATAGATTTGAGTATATCATTAATAATTTTCTCTCCCGTTGTATTAATCGCTTCAGTTTTTTTCGGATCTTTATGTTCAGCAAATATTCTCACATAATCCTCAGTACCTGAAGGTCGCAATAATAACCAAGATAGGTCATCAAAATTTATTCGCAAGCCATCCATCGAATCTATTGAATTTATATTGTCAAAATATGAATCTATTGTCCTAGGAACCAGTTTCATAATCTTTTCTGCGTCTTTCCTCAAAAATGGAATTTTAGTTTTAATACTTGTAAGCTTGGGCATTGAATCGTGTATTTCATCTAAAGTTAAATTTTTTTTATTTATTAAAGAAAACACCATCAGTATGGTAATAGCTGAATCAGGCCAAATTGCATAATCATTAAAGATATATTTTCCAGTCTCTTCAAACCCATATTTCGCTCCTTCATCTCGAATCGCGTCAATTATATTTGAAGGACCTACTTTGCAATATTTAAATTTTTTTTCGAATTTCTGAGCTTGAATATTAATTATAGCTGATGTATTAATTGGGGCGATTATTGGCAATTCTGGATATATTTCCCATAACTTTTCTGCTAATATTGCCCCCATGTAGTCTCCGGTAACAATATCCCCATTTTTGGTGATGAAGATTACTCTATCACCATCCATATCTGTTGCAATTCCAAGATCACAATTATTTTCTAATACAGCAATTCTAGTTTTTTCGATATTTTTTGGTATAGGTTCTGATATTCTCCCTGGAAAACTATCATCATCTTCCCAGTTTATTTTTACTATTTCACTAACAATTGGCTCAAGAATTAACTCAATGAATTCTTTCATTGGACCATGAACAGGATCCACAAGTACTTTGTAATTATTTTTCCCAATTGCCAATTCATTCGAAATTTTTAACAAGAATTCATTATAATCATTGATTTCAGAACTTACTTCTCTAATTGTTCCGAGTTCTCGCCAAGAGACTAATTCTTTTTCACCATCAGGTAAAATTCCCTTGTAATAATTACCTAACCTATCGAACAAGATAATACCATTATCATCTGCTGGTAGATGGGATCCTGTAATCATTAATCCTGCATGAGCATGTTGATCGATAGTTGAAAATATGACTAAGGGAGTAGGTACTGGACGATTAAACTGTCTAACATGGATCCCATATGAGCTCAACGAAGCAGTCAAGCAGTTAGCTATCGATTTACTGTTCCTTCTATTATCAAATCCAATATAGACGAATTTTGTAAGATCGTTAGGATAATTGTTCATCAACAATTTACTTACTGCACAGCCAACTCTTAATGCAAGTTCAGGATTAATCAATTCATTTGCCTTCCCTCTTATTCCTGATGTTGCAAAAAATAGTGGGGCAAACGATTTCGCCATATATAAAAATGTTTAAAATTGAAAATTGATATGGTTTGCTATTTCTTGTATCAATATTTTTGCGATTTTGTTCCATTTTCTTTTATTTTAACGCTAAAATTAGTAAAACCTATTCGTTATAAGAGATTTCTATTACTTAATCCAATATCATAATAACAGTTTCTAACTCTCTGCAGAAATAATTCCCCTTATTTTATCTAAATACAAACTCCCAAGTTGGTTAAAGAGGTCGTTTTTCATAGATTCAACTGTAACACGAATTTTTGGAGAGGTGTTTGATACTCTCACTAATATTCTACCTAGGTTATTTGACAAAGATATTCCATCTAAATCATTTATTTCTCCATTTTCTAATTTGAAAAATTCAACCACTTTCTCAATAACTCTAAATTTTGTATGATCAGAGCATTTTAGATCATATCTCTTTTTTATGGGTAATTTTATTTCAGAGGCAAGTTCAGACACCTTCTTACCTGATTTTTCCACTGCTAAGGCAAATAACATAGGTAAAATCAGAGCATCATCAAATAGAAATATACTGGGTGCAATTGCATGCCCGGAGGCTTCAACACCGAATACTGCCCCAATTTTATCTGCTTCCATTGACAGAAATGAATGACCAACCCTAATTCTTTTCACTTTAGCACCAATATCTTTAAGGTGATTTTCCATTGCTAAAGAACATTCCATATTTATTATAATTTTATTATTATTCGTAGTCTTAATTAAATAATCAGCAACAATCAACCCAAAAGCATCAGCGGATAGAATATTTCCTAGCTCATCTACAATTAAACACCTATCACCATCCCCATCAAATCCGGCTGCGAAGTCCACGTTAGATTCCTTTACTAAATGAGAAAGTTGTTGTAAAGTTTCTTCATTGGGTTCAGATGGCCTATTTGGAAATCTCGGGTCTGGTTCAGCAAATAAAGAAATTACCTCAAATCCTAGATCTTCATACAATTCAGGTACAACTAATGATGTTGCTCCATTCCCACAATCGATAGCAATTTTGAATTTCTTTCCAAAATTAAATTTTGATTTAAGATATTTAACAAATTCTGTATATGGATAAACTGGCCTTGTTTTCCCGATATCAAAAGCTTCACAAGTTACAAATTCTTTATCTTGATAAATTTTATGGACTTCGTCATTTTCTTTAGGACTGAAGCCAATACCAGGTCCCCAATAAAATTTCACACCATTCCATTCAGGAGGTAAATGGGAAGCTGTAATAAATGCTGATGCTGCGTATCTGTTTAAAAATGAATGAAATAAAGTTATACCAAGCGGACTTTGATCAACAACGTCACAGGAAATTCCTGTTGAACATACTCCTGCAATTAGAGCATTTTGCAATATTGAAGTTGAATTTCTTATATCTCCACCAATAGTTATTTTGTGATGTTTTTTCTTTGTAAGATAAGTCCCCAATGCCCTGCCTATGTTTAACATAGTTTCAACTGATAAAGATTTACCAAATACTCCACGAATGTCATAAGCTCTAAAGATTGTCGAATCACTTACCATAGCTCTCTAATCAGTAAGAATTATTAAATGTAATAAATTATAGTTTATAATGCAATTGAAAATTAATTCTTCACCCATGATAAGTTCTCACAAAAAATTATATGTTGTCAAACAAAGTTAATATTGTAATGGATTTTGATTCAATTGATGTCTGAAATAAAAACTAGGGCAAAAATAAATATTAAAGGGAGAGTCCAAGGTGTTTTTTTTAGAGCAAATGCTAAAGAAATGGCATCGTCACTATCCATTACCGGTTGGATAAAAAATAATAGAGATGGAAGTATTTCTGCGGTAATTGAAGGACCGCAAGATCTTGTTGAAAAATTTTTAGAATGGTGCAACCATGGCCCCTCTACTGCTGAAGTAACATCAGTAGAAACAAAATGGTCTGAGCCAACAAGTGAATTTAGACAATTCGAGATTAGATAGTAACAAAACTGGCGCTTACCTTTAATAAACTGAGAATGTCCTTATCCACATGGTAGTCTCAATATTTATGAAAAGTATCCTGTAATACTATTTTATTCATTTTCTAATCTAATTAATATGATCGCTCGATTAATTACTTAAAGTTGAACGTATAAATTGAAATAACTAATCATGATAAAATTGCTCCTGAAATACAAAAAGGGTGTATCTCCTATTGTCACAACCCTATTCATAATGGCAATAATTATTGCAGCAATATCCGTTAGTCTTGGCATGATTTATCCCAGCTTAGAGGAATTAAACGAGAGCATCGAATTGGACGCTAATGGCTCATCTCTTTTAAGTTTGGATCAAGAGCTCAAAACATTGATGCTAAGTGGTGGAGAGGCAAAAATTTTCAAAAAAATCGATACAATAGGTTCTGGATTAATAATCGGTGATGACCAATCAATAAAAGCTATCAATTTAATACAAGAGGATCTTGGTGGAGATCAATCAAATTTATGCTCCCCAATTTATTTAATTCAATCTCGTTTACTGATACGTCAGGTTTCTGACCAGAATATAATAGGTAAGGATACCACGATTTATTTAACTGGTAGTGGATTTCAAGAATTATATTTTCTCAACTCGTCAACAAAGTCTATATTACCCTGGAGCATGATTACAGAGGTTAGATTTTCTGATCAAAATATTTACACAATTCTTACTTATAGGAATCTTATATCTATCGAACGGGAGATTGACCTCCCTACAATTAATGTGACAATCAACATTCAGTCGGTCGAATTTACTTTCTTGAATGGAAAGACAGAGGCTGCGGGTAATCCCACATTAGGTATAGAATATAAAGGACTGAACATTACTAGTACTTCTCAGTTTGCAACATTATCATATTTAAATTATCAAAATTTTTGGCTAAAAACCCAGACTACACTGTCTCCAGGTTCAACCTCAGTTATTGAACAACCTTATACTCACGAAGTACCTGAAAATGGATTTCTTAACGTGAAAATACAATTTATCACCCACATGTTTGATATTTCCATGTAATGCCAAATAGCAGAAAATTAAGATGAAATTTTCTAATGTCAAGACTTAATTTTCTTATTAGGTAATAAAAATTAGTAATTTAGCAAAATTTCTAAAGTGATTTCTCTTGGTTAATGAGGTCGTGATGTATCAGTCAATGTTCTTGCTAGGTATTTTGATGTTTGGATTTTTTGCTGTTACATTTAACAATTATACAGAACGGACCGATGATATATTGTTCGAAAATGGTACAGAAATTATAACTAATGAGCTTGGAATAATAATTATTGATTTGGTTAATTCAGGTCAACAAATGATTGATTACAGTGATAATTTTACAGTATCAATATCCCTTGATCTAGAACCAGATTTTGCCAGAAAAAATTACATATTTTATTTCGGTGTAAGTTCATCCAACGAAGCTCTGTTGAATTCAAGTTCATCAATTGGTGAAGATGTTTTATCATTCTATAAACTCGGCTTCTCAAATTCAAGTAATTTGATTTTTATAGGTAATTCCATTCTCTATTCTACTTCGTCAAACCCCTCAATAATATATAAATGGGATGGTTTAATTCAAACGGTATATTTTTCATAGATTAATCTGCTCATCTTTAAGACATTAATCCACAGCTCACATTCGTATTATTGACAATATATCATGGTATAATTATATAATTATGCAGAAAATCTGAGAAAAAATAAATAATAATATAAAATAATAAGAAATTAAGACATTAATCCGCGTTTTGCTTTCTCAAAAACCTTGTCCGGATTGCTGTAGTATTCACCAACGATCGCGCCCACATCTCGAAAATGTTTAATTTGCTTTTTCACGAGCCATCGTATAACAGTTTCACGTCGATCAATCTCAGACCAGCATTCTTGATCAGAAAGTCCAGTAATTTCTCTGATTTTTGCTATTAAATAGGATCGGCCAAGAAATTGATAGCTATCCTTCACTGAATCTCTGGTAAATACTTTGTTAGTTATCAACTGTTTTGTTACTGGATCAAGATCAACAATTTCAGTTACATCGATCGCCCTACGGGCGAATTTACCTCTGTGTCTGATTTTTCTCTGAATATGGACTAGGTTGAGTGATTTTATCATAGTACGGGGTACATTCATTGGTTGTGATTCTAACCTCGATATCACCCCAGATACTGAATCTCCATGTATTGTACCCATTCCACTATGCCCTGTAGACATAGCCTGAAACAAGGTATATGCCTCTGAACCACGTATCTCTCCAACAATTATAAAATCTGGCCGTTGTCTCATAGCAGCTCTGAGTAATTCAAACATTGATATTCTCCCTCGTGATGTTCCACCTTCAGGTGCCTCACCAAATCCCTCTCTTGCTACTGAAGGTATCCAATTTTCCAAACCAAGGTTTAATTCCGCTGTGTCTTCAATTGAAACGACCTTGAGATCTGGTTTTAGCATCATAGCCAATGCGCCCAAAAATGTGGTTTTACCAGCAGCAGTACCCCCAGCAATTAGTAAACTCATCCGGTGTTCTATCAAGAACCAGTACCAAGCTGCTATTCTTGCATCAATGGTATTGTTAATTACCAGATCAGTTACAGTAAAAGGATCAGATCTAAATCTACGCATGGTAAAAGTGGACCCAAATTGGGTTACTTCACGGCCATATGAGATCTGTAAACGAGAACCATCAGGTAAAGCTGCGTCCAAAAGCGGTCTGGAAATTGATATATGTCTTCCAGATCTCTGAGCAAGCTTAATAACAAAAGAATCCAGTTCTACTTCTTCTGGAAATCGCACATTGGTAGCGATGGACTCAAAATTCCGATGCCAGATAAAAATCAGTTTATCCACACCATCGCAACTAATATCTTCTATAAGCGGATCCTGCATCAAGGGTTGTATAGGACCATAACCAATAAGATCCCTATCTACATAGTAAAGTACTTTATCATAGCTCTGTGGCTCTAGTTTCAACCGGTAAGTTCTTACAATATTATTAATTTCACGTTTTAAATACTCAGCAGCCTTATTCTCATCTGCGAGCACTGTGAAATCCATGTCTAATTCTTCAATAAGAACATCCTTGATGAATTTATAAATTCGCCCCTCATCTACAGATAGAGGAACCTCTGTAACCTCATAACGAACTCGCTTGGATACAGGATCGGTTAGTATCACTGCATATGCGAAAGGTGGGATCAAAGGATAAGTTTCTTCAAGAATTGGAACTCCTGCTTGATCAATGCTGTCTTGTGACATTTGTGGAAGTTCGGTCATTGTGCACTCCTAATTTATGTAATCGTGTTATCATATAAAAAAATTCTCTCATATGGGTATACTAATCAAATGCTGTAAAAAATGAATACTTTCTATGGGATAATTATCTCAATATACCATCAGAAACCAACAATTATAGCATATGTGATGAAGAAGATAGTAATATAAGATACGATCAGGATTAATAACTTGTACCAAGAGCTTCTGGTCCAATTTTCAAATAGACCAATATATATTAAAAAAAACAGACCAATAATTTCTGTGGCGATTGTTCTGCTTGAATTAAATCCCAAAAGGAAACCTTCTCGAGTACCTGTTGAAAAATTGCCTAAAAATGGCCAAAATGCAACTTTTGGGCTTAAGCTAGGTAAATCAAAAAATAGATGTGCTAGACTGCCTATATAAAGTATAATTATGTTATTTGCGTGTTTCTTGATAGTCCCTAACTTGATTTTCACAATCATTACCGCTATGATTGTAATAGTAGTTAATACAAATATTGAATGGCCAAGCCACCTTCCATTTGAAAAAAATAATGATCCAATGGGTTTGTCTATTATATCAGGTATGAGAGCAGCAATCCCAAGCATTATTTTATTATTCTTAACC
>CAZRLL010000034.1:0-5319 GCA_964600735.1 uncultured archaeon | reverse complement strand
TTCTAGTTCTTTCAAAAATATGGTTTAGCAGTAGAAAAAATCCAACATGTCCCAATAAGTACATTTCGTGCTCAGTATTGCCTATCTCAAACTTGTACAAAATTATAATTATAGGAGTCGTTTTTGTAATATTAATCCATACGAGATTTAAATCCCTATAGTAATATTAGATACATAAGGAATAGGGCTAGTTGTGAGTTCAAGTAGATCCAGAATAATACAGCGAATGGCTTATCAATACATCGGGGGCTTCTTTGAGACAAGACTCGACCGATTTGAAGAGTTACGTAGAGCACTACGAAAAGCAGGAATGGACATAAGCTTACGAATGTATCTATCTATGGCTGTATTCCAATCCATAGTAGGTGCAATTATTGTTACTTTTGGCACAATTATTGTAGTTTTATTTGTACCGGCTGTTCCTATTACGTTTATTCCCATAGCCGGGATCATCACAGGTATCTCACTTTATATTATAGCTCTTGTCACTCCAAGTACGAAAATAGGAGAGCGAAAACGAAAATTGGAAGCTAGCCTGCCAACAGCTGCTTCTTATATGGCTGCTATGTCATCTGCAGGAGTTACTCCAGATGAAATATTTTTTTCATTATCAAGGGAAGAGATTGGACTATTTATCTCCGAAGATGCCAAGAAAATTTCCCGTGATATTAAGGTATTTGGGCTGGATATAATCCGTGCCATTGAAAATGCAGCAAGAAGATCTCCATCACCGAAATATGCCTCATTCTTGGAAGGAATAAATGCAACCAATACATCTGGTGGTGATTTACAGTCATATTTTGAAAATGCATCAGTCACCCTAATGAGAGACAAAGTGCAGAGTGAGAAGGCGTATATTGATTTACTTGGTCTCTTTGCTGAATTATTTCTAGTAGCCTGTATTGTTACTCCAACCTTCGGTGTGGTACTAATTGCTATGGTTGCTCTACAGGGGCAAATGACTTACACTCAATTGGCAGGGATAGTGATTGCTGTGACATTCTTTTTGATACCTATTTTACAAATGATGATTATATTACTTGTGGATGGTTCACAGCCGATGGAATAGAGGTGATCGTTATGTCTAAATATGATCAAGAATTTATTGATAAATTAAAACGCGGTAAAAAGCAAAAGGGAAGAAGTACCATAATTTGGTCTTTTTCCATACTGCTTGGTCTTGGCGTGATAATTATAGGCGCTATGGATTATACTGCTGATTATAGAATTGAACAAGGCATGGGTGATGACTCAGAAGTTATTGAAGTAACTGCTGATGATGGAACCGAATCCAATATCACACTTCAGCCGGTATTTGGATTTGCATCATATAAGGACCCAGATGGTGGATTTCTACCATCATCAATCAAAGTAACAATTCATGAGTGGATTGTTCTCGGAATCATATTGGTGCTAGGTATCCCATCCATTATGATATACCAAAAAGAGGGCAAAAGACTCGATGGAATTGATAATAACCTTCCGTACTTATTAAGAGAGATTGCAGATAGCCAGCGAATCGGTATGCACCTTCCCCGAGCAATTGCTGAAGCAGCCAAACGAAACTACGGTCCCTTGACTGTAGAACTGAGGAAACTAGCTGCTAAAGTATCTTGGGGTATACCATTTAGAGATGCTATGATGTCCTTTAGAGGTGCTCTTGATACACCTCTTGCCAAACAGGCGACTATCCTAATCTTAGAAGCAGAGAGATCCGGGGGTGAATTGGAACAAATTTTTGAATCCGCGAAAAATTATGTACAAGAACTTCTAGATATTAAAAAGGAAAGAGAGGGTGCGATCAAACCATATATTTACATTATTTTTGTTAGTTATTTGATATTTTGTGTTGTAGTCCTTGTACTGTTTACTACATTTTTCGCCCCATTTGCTGTAAAACCATTGATAGATCAAGCTACCGGCGAAGAAAGGATCGTAGTACCACTTGAGGCATTCAAGACATTATTCCTCTACATGCTAATTACACAGGGATTCTTTTCGGGTCTAACAGCTGGTAAAATGGGACGGGGAAGTGTAAAACTGGGAGTACTTTATTCAGTAATCCTAATGACGATCGGGTTAGTAATTCACAAATTCTTGATTATTCCAGCAGTAGAGAATATTGAACGAGCTGCCTAGGAAATCCATCTAATGTCAACTAGATGATCTATTTGTAAATTTAATTTAATAAATAATTAGCTAATCTATCGATTATCCAATAAAACATCCAATAACACTTAATACAGAAAAAAATAATTGAGATATAATTATTGATTTAATTGTGAGGAATATTATTTGGCAAAAATTGAAGATGATGTCAAAGAAATTAAGCAGTTGTTAAATGGACTAGTAAACGAAATTAACCAAATTAAGTTTAATGTACTTAGAATTCATTCAGACCTGGGTAAAATTGAGAGTGATGGTGGAGGAGGAGGTGGTAGCACCTTTGATGGTCCGGTTACTGCAGCAGTTGATCTGGGTCCAGTGGAAGAGAGACTAGATGAGCTAACCAAAAAATTAGTTACCAGAGAAGAAATTGAGAGAATTGAGAAAAGAATAGAGGAATTAGCCTCGGAAAGAATAAAAGAAGCACAAGAAACAATATCCCGAGTGACTGCACTATTTCAAAGTGGTCTAGAGATGGTAAAACTAGAAAGTACATTAGCTGATGTAAAATCATTATTAGAAGAGACTGTGTTTGAAAAAACCGAATAATAATCAGGGAAAGATTATGTTAAAATTTTTTTCTTCGAAACGTGCTCAGGTCCGAGGGATTGATTTTGGTCTAGCAATGATTATATTCATGCTTACCATGACGCAAATATTACTTTTAACAGATAATTTTATTGAAACAAATCGGACTCATCAGAGTTTTGAGCAAAAGCAATCATTTGCTAATGGAGTAGCGCATGATATTACCAGCACAACTGGTCTGTATAACGATTCCATTGATTTGATTGCGGATTGGGCTGGTATCACAACAGTCGATCTGCTTGGAGCCAATTGGGTTTTTGGACTTTCAAATAATGAAACAATAGATCCCTATAAGTTGGGAAGATTAGCTAATAATTCTCTTGATGATTACTATCTAAGCTATGACAATATAAGTCAAGCAATGGATACGCTAGGTAAAGAATTCAGAATTGAAGTCTTGAGCCCCATTAATATTTCGATCTCTCAAATTGGTAAAACTGCTACTGATATTACAGTCAACGGTACTGTTGAATTTCGAGGAGCAATATTGGAGGGGGCTGATATACGGATTTTTGTAATAGATCAAGACAGTGTTGTTGACCAGCTATATACAACATCAGATACAAATGGTTCTTTTAGCGTAAGCATTGCCCCCTCTGACCTTCTCACATCAAATGCCTATTCAGTTATTGCAATGGCAAATTATGGAGGATCAACTCAGGATGTAGCTTTTAGTGTATTTTTAAATACTGCCCCATCAGTTTTTTCTTCAAAATTATCAATTTTTGAAGGAACTAACAATTTAGGCCATACTGTCAGGGTAAATGCTACAAAGAATGATGCCAATGCGAATATAACTGCACTTTATTATGGTTCTACCGGTCTCTATAATTATTCCTATCCAGACTACTTGAATACAGTTAATAATTACTGGAATGCCAGTTTAGGGATACCCGAGAATGGTATGGTTGTATTCGTATTACACGAAACAGATGGTACTGGTGCTCTAACATATTCCAGCATGATCAATTTTCCGGTAACTTTAGATTCAGAGATATCCATGGGAATAGAACCACAAACCATCCGGAATACTACAACTACAAGTGTAATCGTATCAATGCGGATTAGAGGAATATTAATAGATCTACGATTCACAATATGGGAGTGATCAAGGGTGAGAATGATTAGTAAATACCGAAGGGCACAATTATTTGTTATAGAAGTAATTGTTGCATTAACAGTGCTAATTGTATTAGTTTCAATTCTTTTTACACCACAGAGCTTGTCGCCTCCTCCAAATCAGAGTGATCTGGCAGGAGATGGGCAGAACGCATTATCCTTGTTAGTTAAATCAGGAAATCTTTGGAAATATTTTGAAGCTGCTAATTATTCTTATTATGATAACACCACTGGAATAATTTTGGATGCAAATAATGATACAAAACAACCAATAGCTAATACTATACGATCCTCTATACCTCTTATTGCCAATTTCAAAGCATTTGTATATCGATACAATAATTTATCTGATGCTTGGGATAGAATTGACATCCTTAATTATGAAGCATATACTCCCTCTGGTATAGATGTAGAGGTTGTGGAATATTATTTTCCAGGTTATTATGATTTATTTATACCCTTCAAATTTCAGTTAAATTTATGGTTCGAGGTGGTTATATGAGGAGAAAGGGTCAAGTCTTCTTACTTTTAACCTTGCTTGTATTAACCTTTATGATTAGTATTTCTTCGATATTGTTTGATATTAAAAAAGCTGAATACATGGAACCTTCTCCTGATATAGACGAATCCTTGGAAGCTTGGAAAAATTCAGTGGAGACTATTGAGCAGATTTTTAGTATTTTTATCTCATTAAACAGTAAAGCCGGGACTCCGGATGATAATTATAATACCGAAGTATCAACTGAATTAGTTAAATTAGAAGATTACTTGAATTCTCGTGGATTTGCAGCAACAATTTTACTAGTGGGAAATGCTGTTTACACCGCTCCTGTTAACGGATCAACAAGTTTTACGTCATTATCAGGTATTGTTTCAATCTTTATCAATTCAATTTCTGGAACCGAAATCAGTCAAGTTCTCAAATTAAATGTTACATATAGCGCAGTTGTTACTAGTACAACTCTAGTTCTAACTAAATCCGTGAACACTAATATAAATTATCTTTCTGGATGCACAATCAATCCAGCAAGTTGGACTGATATGGGTAATGGTGCATACACTGTACCCGCACCCCTAGCCCCGGGGACTCCTTTTACTATCAGAACGCCTAATGCTGTAGAACTACAGGTAACAACACCGTAAACGAAAGTCGATAAAAAATCTAGACAAATCAGCCATTTACGTTTTTAAGTGTTCAAGGAAAGAAATTCTTTGTTTTAGATTTTTTAACAGTCCTTTATATAAGATTTCTAGAATATCTATAGTAAGGTTGTTTCTCCAAAAAGTTTACTTCAGCACTCTTCGAAAAGAAGACTGTCTGCAAATTGATGGTAGGAATTTGGATGAGATACAATGCGACTATAAATTACCAGTTCAGGGATTTATACTGAACCGTTCAGACCTGTCCCAAATTAAAAGCGCGTACTGTCCCAAATGTCTAAGTTC
>CAZRLL010000033.1:0-24819 GCA_964600735.1 uncultured archaeon | reverse complement strand
AAAATCTTGAAATATGACCTGAATGGGAAGTTATTTTCAAACAGCCTCTATATAACTTAAGGATGCCCCGAATATAAATTTGATTAAAATGCCATAAATTAAGGTATCTTTGATATCATAGGTATCTATTGGATCCAATAGGTACTATCCCTTAATATGATCTGCAAGCGTTCCTCTCCTTCGAATGTCATAAAAGGTGGCTGGTTATTCCAACCAAAAGTGGTCATCAAGAAATCTTCATAGCTATGAATGCCAAATTTATAGAAAAATGATCAGTATCTTCTATTTGCGTTAAGTGTTTGCAAAATCGGTAAAAATCATAGTTCTTGGTTTGAATGTTTTTTATATGCTTGAATTGCACTTAAGTAACGTAACTATTGGATTGGAAGGGAAAATTCACGTGAAATTCATTAATAGAAATGTATTGAGCAGTTTTCTTATTGGACTTCTTATCTTTCAATTACATTCATCAGACGCTATGAGTATGAATAGTGAGGTTGTACCTGACGCACTCCCCGATAATTCACGGAGTAATTTGGCCACGACAATAAAAAAATCAATAGATACGTTTGATGAATGGGCATCTTCTGATTTGGTAGTACGGGGAATAGTACTGGGTTTATATACGGTTAAGGATCTTGAGATTAGGATTAACGAATCAGCACACTACGGGAGCTGGGATGATGTCTTCATTGGAAAAAACTATGCTGATTTACTGAATTACACATCCCCAGTTATAGACAATGCTGTAAAAAAGGCTTTGGACAATTACACAATGTTCAAAAATTATGCATTACCAAAGAATAGAGCCAATGAGGATTATTTTAACCTATGGGGGCAATTTGCATTGTATGGGTTCAAATATGCGAAAGAATTAAACTACCAAAGAGTCAAATGGGACCCATATTCTGCATTTGAAGGATTAAAAAATTGTAGAGATGCCAATGGTCAGGCATTTTACTTTTGTAATCCAGATACAAGTTCTACATTGGATGGGAGTGGTACAAGGTGGATGTCGACTGCGAATCTAGCATCATGCTTTATCATGCTGTATGAAGTAACTAATGATACGGAAATGCTGGATTACGCACTCCAAGAATGGCAGGATTTGAATGATTACTACTGGAGTGAAACAAAACAAGCATATGATTATGCCAGAAATTGGAGAATTTGGGAGTGGTCAACAATAGAGGTATTCTTTAATTACGAAAAATTGAGAAAGGCAAATGGCTCACTTGATAACTGGGATCGAGTATATACAGATTTGCAGAATCGATATTTAAGATTAATGTGGGATTCACCTCAATGGGGAAGTCAAGTAGTAGTACACAGTGAAGGTGCATCACAAAGACGATTACATGGAACTTTAGATGCGTGGCTTATGCTGCTTACGTATTTTGGTTATTTTAGTGAAGGAAATCAAAATAATATGAAAGCTATGTTAGAAGGTACATCAAATTTACCATCATGGCAGGGGATATTGGAACCCGGTGCTGGTTTTTATGATCCTAGCACATGCCAGTTTAAGTTGGATTCGGATGATACCTCGACCTCGGATTATGCGACATCAGAGGGAATCTTGACGCTGATTCTAAACGGTATTTCGCCTCAAAACGGGGGAGGATTGATTATCCCAAAGCGTGCTGATGGCTATTCAGGAGGAGTCTTTCCAGTTGATATACTTCGCTTTTGGTATGATGAGCAGAAGATTATGATTCCGGTATACGCAAATACTACATTGAAGTTTCTCTATGGTGATACACAACCAGAGTATCCATTTACAGAACATGGGCTCTACAATGTGTCTTTTACCTCAGACTGGAATAGTATAGTCGATGTTGAATTAGTTAAGGCAGTTGAGGTTGATCCTGCTGACGTGCCTCGAAGAACAATAAATTCTTCATCATCAACGACTTCGACAATGACAACTACTCCAACCACTACGACCAGTTCAACTACTTCAACTACATCAACAATGCAAACATGCACGGACACAACAACAGATACACGAACCGATCAATCATCAACAGAATCCTTTCCAACCAACACACTTACAATTGAAACAACGACAACTCCAAATCCTACTCAATCGACTTCAACAAGTGATGCTAGTAACACGAATGAATCTGAAACACAATCAAATACTGATGATTCCAACTTTCTTGGCTTGGGCTCATATATAGTTGCAATCTTCTTCATTTCGATTGTTTTAAGGTATGCCGTAAAAAGACCTAAAGTATAGACAGTATCCATAGAGAATATCATTGCCTAAACAAACTAGATCGTCAAAGTTGCAATGATTGATTTTGACAATGGATCACCAGATAAAGGTTTAAGCCTATCCTAGGTAAAACTAAGGATCATTTCTTCACTCGTGTTAAGTACCATACACGCATACTGCAAATAAACGACATAAATTCCCATAAGAATAGATTTCTACTGGCTCGAACCAATTCTAGAACGTAATGCTGATCGATCACCAAGTGCGCTCAATTGGTAGGCTGATAATATATGGGTTTGATCATCGACCTTTACGACCGTTAAAGAATATCATTGCGGTCGATCTTGGGTTGGATAATATGTCCACTGGTGTTAGCAATATCCCCACCCTCCGATTATTATAAGAGATCGAGGAGTGATCTTATACGAATTGTATATCCATCGATCATAGTCTACATTACTTTTTCAATTAACCCTTCAAATTGGGAGTTTCGTTATTGAACTTCTATTACTTCGTATTTTGCCGAACTCAAGGATGTGCTTATTATCCATCTTGTTACTGATTGGGGTGGGGGTGTTTTTTGGGGTTTAATGCTGCTTTTTTTCTTCTTATATTCGTGAAATCTATGTTTTCGATATTCGCTAATCCCTTCAAATTCTATGTTACCACATTCCCTGCAACGATAGATATGGGTTTGATCACAATGTCTTTTGTATTCCTTAGAATTTGGAAACAATAGATTATGTATTTTACAGCGATGTTCGTGGTGTTTGCTATAATGTAATTGATATTCATTATCGGTATCAAAGTTTAGTCCATGAATATAACAATTTTTTCCTGTTTTATTCGGATGGAAATAGTATCTATGTTGTCTGTATTCATTAATATTGGCGAAATCAAGTTCAGGATGTTCCCTACATCGGCGTTCATGATTATCTCTAATGTGTTTATCATATTCATTCTTATTTTGGAATGTTAGATCATGTTCCTTACACCGACGTTCATGTGTTTTGTTATAGTGGATACTATACTCTCTAAGGCTATCAAATTTAATCTTATGAATTTTACATCTAACGCCTTTTTTTTGGTTTTTCCCGTTTCTTGGAACTGCTGCCTGAGAAATATAATTTTGAACCAGTAAGTAATTATTTCTAATTGCCATTTTTTCCTGATCGAATAATTTTGTTTAATGAACTTCTCTCTTCTGTTGTTAGTTTCACAATATATTTTTTCATTACAACTCAAACAACAAATTGCATTTATTGCATTTCAGTAGAGGTAATACCCCATAAATATGTGGGATATACCCATTAATTTTTCATTGACTAAGTACTAGTATTTATTATCAGAATCCTCATCTTTCAAGGTACGAAAATCGTCGAATCCCTTTTCCCCTTCTCTCTTCTCATCACTCTTGCCCTCCTTCTGAGAAATATCATCAAATAATTCCCTCTCATCAATATCAATTGACTTATCAATTTTTTCCTTTTCAATTTTAGTGATCTTCTTTGCCTTTGCACTGATCTTCTCAATTATACTAAGTTTCTTTCCTGGTAAAACATTCCCACAAGAACTGCAAGCCTTCTGTGATGATTTTGTATCTTGGCCACAATTAGGACAGGATATATTTACTTTAGTTCGACTTAGGAAGATACCAAATATCATTCCAATAATTTTACCAGCTATAAACCCTCCAAAAATTAGAACAGCAGCGGCAGCGCTTTCCCATATACTAGGAGCTTCAACTATTAGTGTTTTAATTATAACCACTGGTTCATCACCTCTAGTAAATCCTTCTTTTTCGACCTCAATAATTATTTCATATTCCCCCACATCCAGGTCTGTTGGATCTATTGAGAATGTTGCGGGTGACGATGAGGCTTCACTATAAATATCAACATCAGTACCAGAATCATCTACCCAGTCAATAGATACTGAATCTGCAGTAATTGCCTTTCCAAATGAATCTTCTACTGAGACTTCTAATGTTATTGTACTCAATTTTTGATCAAATTCGATTTGTTGAAATAATGTCTGACCAGTAATTTGAATTGACTCTGAAGGCGTTGTTTGTATATGCAGGAAGTTCTTTTCGACCTGAAATGGAATCCGAGATATTTCCCTGTGATATTTTAATGAAGCAGCATTTGTGATATTGACTAAAATAGGTAATTCAAAGATAGATATATTTTCCAAAACAATTAATGGGAAATCAAGTTCTAAATCGGTAATATCAAATTCCAATGTGGCTTTACCTGATGAATCAGTACGAGCTTCGACTAAATAAGTATAAGCCTCATCACCAAAATTTTCAAGAGGTCCAATTATCGCTTCTACTTCAAGATTTGAAACTGCTCTTCCCTGTTCATCAAAAACACTAATTGTCCCACTGAAATCAATATCATCAGAGGTCGTTTGAAATTCTTCATGATCAAATTCGACAAAAACAATCCCAAATGCTACTAGGCTCATTCTACCTTCTAGTAAAGTAGTTCCTTCAACAGATAATTCGATAATTGCCTCAAAATTGCCCCTGGTGATCGGTGAGAAAAATATATCTAAGAATCCTGATTCAAAATCAAATGTTCCGAGATCAATTTCCTCTGTTTCCTCGAAATTATGCTTGGGTATGGATATTTTAGCTTGAATCGCAAAATTCCTCTCAGGTTGGAACCATAACCAACTTTTTCTCAACGAATTAATTTGTTGAATATTTATAAACATGGATGCATCAACATCAACAATCATTTCCTTTGGTGCGTTTATTACAACCTTAATTGGAAAGGTTTTCGAGAGAAGATCAAGGATCGCTGTGTTTGCGATGAAATTATTTTTTTCCAGGTATTTATCATCCCTGATCAGCAGATGGGAAACATGGTCATATTGAGCAAAATAAGAATTGGTTTGTTCATCAAATAAAATATTATTCATATCGTTGTGTAGATCCCGAACAGCTTTACTCCATGTTCTCGAGATATCCAAAGCACTATCTCTATTGAATTCTTGAGATTTCCAGCTCTCAGATAGTCGATCTATTGCGGTTAAGAAAACCACTGAATTAATAATGCTTGTAGTACCAGATGTTCCCGTTTCATTTGTCAATATTGAATCATAAAGCAGTCCATTATCTTGATTGAGGAATAATTTCAAGGTATTTGTAGCGATTTCAGTAACAAAAGTGATATTTGAAAATGCTCTTGGTCCAGTAGGGGTAAATAGAGAAATTAAAAATGCCTGACCCAGGAGAGTAGATGTGTTAGATGGCTTGTTGGTTCCTTCGTCGTAATATTCGTAACCTATACCACTTGGTAGAAGAGAGCTTAAATCCATTTGCATATTAATTAAATTGGAATCTATATACTTGGTAATATTCCCTTGAACTCGGTTAACTAAATTGGCAATTTGTTGTGTAATCGAACCACTTGCGTCCATATTTGCACCAGCAATTCCAAGTAAAACCTCACCAAGCAAAGCATTTGATTCCAGGTAAACTTGATCTCCGGTTGTTGATCCCGCCAGTGACACATTAGAATTGATTTGTGAAATTTCCATGAAAATCCCGTTTCCGTTGTCATAAAATACCGTTTCCATATCCAATGCTGTTTGATTTATCTGTTGAATTAATGAGTTTGCTCTCTGAAAATCCTCCGTCCCATATTCATTATGCTGGAGACCGTAGAAATTCCATATTTCTAACATGGCCATTAGTAAATAGGTATTTGTTTCTAGGGTAAACACGTAATCAGGATTCGAGGGATCTGATAGATGTCCTTCATAAAACAACCCACCTGTGGGATGTAATCGGTTTTGAATAAAAAAGTCAAGCAATTCATAAGATACTTCAAGATAGGGAAGAAATGTTTCATGTACCACCTCTGGCGGATCTCGTTCCAAATGATCAGAAGCTACTAATTCTCCCGCTCTCAATAGACCAAATATTGCCAGCGAAATTCCTTTGGCTAAACTATCAGAATCCTCATCAAAATCTCCCAGATCGAAAGTTGCAGGATTCATGGAAAGATAACCGAAATCATTTACTAAATATTCAACAATATTATCAACCGATTGATGTGTATTTGATTGAAAAATGTCCTCAACTAAAGAAACGCCCTCCCCAAAAGCACCTCCAACAAATCGGGTGATAATAAGTTTCATGTCAACTTGAGATTTAGCACCTCTTAAATCAGTAATTATAAGTTGTGGGCCGCTCATCGGTATTGGATAACCAAAATAAAATGGAAATTGTCCTAAAAATTCTGGTCGAAATGAATCGATAAAATCATAGTTGTCCCCTGAAAGGATATCTACTATGATTTCTGAATCAGGAGCCTCCCCATTAATATCAATTTCAACATCAATAAATTGTGTCTCGTTTGCATCAAAAGAAAAATGTAAAGGACTGCCTCTGCTTAAGGTGATACTAATGGTTGCTCTTTGAAATTCCTCACTAGCATTTTTGGCTGGAAAATTAATTGTTATTGGATCTTCAAATGTTCCACTTTGATCCATGACAATAGATCCAAAATTTTTGAAATCGTTGGGCATATTGTTATACGAGAGAGGTTTATCCCTATCCCTTAATGAAACTGCTTTATTATTTTCTTCAGTATTGACCAATAAAGGTATGGTCAATAGAATAACAAGCCAAAGGAAAATTAATCTCTCCTTTTTGTTTTTTCTTATTAAATTACTGAATTTTACACAGACCATGAATTTATCACATCATTAAGTGTATGTGGTAATTTCGTATTTCTATAAAAACATGAAATTTATATTCCAAATCAATGAATATTTTCTAAATAAATATTATTCATATTCCTTTTTTTTATAATTATAAGCATAAAGCATACCCACAGGACCAGCCATCATCATATTCCCTGCCGGATGGGCTAAAACTGAGTTCGATTCTGACAAAATTGACCGATTTGGTCCAATAAGAGTGAAGGGAAATAATCGCTCAAATTGATCTGAATTATATTCTAGTTTCTCCCTGATGAAAACACCATGACCACCCTTTGCTAAAACTTCATCATGAGTCAACTTATTTTGGGATATTAATTTTATATCCTGTAAAAATTTTTCTGGATCAACTCCACTGGTGTGAATTTCAAAAATACCTTGTACAATACCATTTTCAATGATTGCAGCTAATGTGTGACCATTGCCTGTATTAATGATTAATTCTCTTGGTTTGTTCTCTAATACTCCAAGGACAACAGCGGGGCTGGAATCCATTACCCATATATCATTATCACTAATATGATTAAAATGTCTTTCTGCTGATTTACCAATTGAGCAGTGTCTTGGTAACTCACTAAGAATTTTGTCAGACCGGATCAATAGATCCTCTAATTTTCCACTCCTTTCAAGAGGTTGGTAAACAGTTTTAATTCTAAAATCCCGGACGCTCTGTTTGATGTCATTTGGCTCCCCATGATCCTGACAGGAAAGAAGAACAGTTTTAATTTCGGTGATATTAATCCCACTATTTTTTAATATTGAATCAATTCTTTCCCAATGAATATCGGAAATATGATATCTATTACCCTCATAATTACCAATTTCATCATCAGCCACAATTTTTACACCCTTTTCTCTAACCAGATCGAGATTATACCTTAAACTGCGTGCGGCTGTTTCGCCCATAATTACCGATTCAGGATATTTTGCACATTTTGTATATATTACTTTATGCCAGGGTTCACCGGCCATTAATTCTCCTTCTATTACAATTTTATCGGAGTTATCCTTAGCCAGTTTTTGAGAGAGCAATTGTGCAGTGCTTGGTAAAACAAGCTGAATAGAGTTTTCAAGAGGTCCAAAATTGGGTTCATAAATCAATATATCTTCTGTACCTTTACCAACATCCACACAGAGTATCACACTCTCAGGCTATCTTAAGATTTTAAATATTATTTGATAATGAATTTTTTATTTTTGACGAATAATTATTGCCTAAATTTATTCCATATTCAATGTTCAAAATCAATAAAAGATTGTCTGAAATGTAAACAAATTGTTATTTGGAAATGGTACACTTTATGGATTGTAATTTCAGGAGTAATTAATAAGTAACATTGCAATTAAGCCAACTTCCATTAAAACAAATATATCTACTTATATTTAGTACTATTATCACTACTTCACTAATCACCTTCAAGATTGTGGAAGGTGTATCTTGGCTGGATGCAGTTTATTTCGTGGTAGTAACCATGAGTACTGTGGGATTTGGTGATGTAACTGCCCACCATACTAGTACAAAGATAATTACATTAATTTTGATTATGAATGGGATAACCTCGATTGGAATTACATCACAGTTATTACTGGATCGAATTATAAAATTCCAATTAAGTAAACAAAGATTACTGCCCTCGAATCCATTGAATCTTTCAAATCATATAATTATTGTTGGATATGGATCAAAAGGAAGAAGATTATCTGAATTATTCCGAGATCGATCGTTTGATGTTGTGATTGTTGAACAGGATGAGGATAGGGCCAAATTAGCAGATCTTGATGGATTAATTGTGATTCAAGGTGATATCACAAAGCCTAGTGTGTTAGATATTCTCTCACTACAAAACGCATCTGCTTTATGTTTATTACTCAGCAACGACAATTTCACAATTCAAGCAGGTATTGTGGCAAGATCTATTTCTGAGGATCTTGACATTTATGCTGAAATAAACTCGAGTTCCACCTATGATATCGCAAGAATAGTTGGGATTAACAAGCCTATCCAATTAATAACCTTCATGACTAATGAAATTCAGAACCATTTGTCTCATGCCAATATTGAGCTATTTTTTAACCTCAAAGAACTTCGACAACAAGAAGCAAATCTGGGATATGCATTAGTTCATTTAAACTTAGAATATAGCGAAATATTCCAAGAATCCTTCAGATTAGGTCTTTATTCATTCGCACTAAATGAACTATACTTGGATTATCTTCGTAACGTGACTCCCGAAGATATCGATATCTGTAACCATTTGTTACTTGCAATCGATAGACTCGAATTGATTAAAAGTTATAAAGGTGAGAATACAGAACAAATCCCACACAAGAGGTTGGTATTTGCAGGTTATTCAAAATTGGTTGATGCAGTGCTTCAACGACTAGAACATTCTATAGAAAATGTCGTAATATTATGGAGGACAGAAGAGGAAAAGGAACTTATCAGTGGATTGAACTGCATTAAACGCTCGTGGCAATTTGAAAAAGCTTATGAATTATTAAATGAAATCATACAGTTTGATGATTTAGTTGTTTGTACGTTTGCTGATATTACAGAATCCCTCATTTTAGCTGTTACGCTAAGAAAGTTAGGCAGAGGGGCTCATTTAGTTCAGGTTCTCCCTTATGAATACGAAGTGTCTCCGTTTATCAAAGTAGGGGCTGATGCAGTCATAACATCACAGCAAGTAATATCCAATGCAATAATATCCATATTTATGAAAGAAAACCAATTGCCTCCATCAATAATATTCAGTAATGGGCATATTTTTGAGCATTTGGTAGTAAAAAATGATCATTATGAGAATAAGAAAATCAAAGATATTTCGATAGATGGGCATCAAATTATGTATATCAAACCTCATAATGAGGATAAATTTCGGGTTCCACAAAAGATGGAGAAAATTAACCATCAAGACAGGATTTTAGTTGTCATTAGTCATGATTAATCGGACAAAATAAATAAAATTAAAAAAAGTCACCAGTCAATTCCAAATCTCATTTCTTGTCAATTAATAATTCCCCAACGAAAAAGCGTATATTTCAAAATTAACACATAATTATTGTGCATCCAGAATTGGAAACTGATTTATTTGATTTAGCAGTCCCAGGAAGTCTTTACAGGAAATTGGATGATGACAAAAATACAATTCAATGTTATGCCTGTTCTCATTATTGCAAGATAAAAGAGAGTAAAAGTGGGATCTGCAAGATCAGGTTCAATGATGGTGGGATATTGAAAGTTCCATACAATTATGTATCTGCCTTCCAGTGCGATCCCATCGAGAAAAAACCATTTTTCCACGTGTTTCCCAAATCCCTTGCTATGTCAATAGGAATGCTTGGATGTAACTACCATTGTAATTTTTGTCAGAACTGGGACATATCACAAGCTATTCGAGATCCAAAAGCTGGAAGATCGGTAAAAAGAATATCAATTGACAATATTATCAATCAATCAATAAAACTAGAAGCAAGATCTGTGGTATCTACCTATAATGAGCCTCTAATTACTTCCGAATGGGCAAGAGATGTTTTTATAGAAGCAAAAAAACACAATCTAGCTACCGGTTATGTATCCAATGGACATGCAACAACTGAGGTGTTAGACTTTCTTAAGCCATACATAGACATGTATAATATTGACCTAAAGACATTTCAGGAAAAAAATTATCGTAAATTAGGTGGAAATTTGGATAAGGTGTTAAAAGGGATCAAAGGCGTGTATGACCGAGGTATTTGGCTAGAAATTATCACTCTCATTGTTCCCGGATTTAACGATACGAAGGCAGAGATAACCCAAATTGCGGAATTTATTTACAATGTCTCTCCCGATATCCCGTGGCATGTAACTGCTTATCGACCAATGTATAAGAAAATTGATGGTAGAGCTACAAACAGCAATGATCTATTAAAGGCTGCAGAAATTGGTGTAAACACTGGATTGAACTATGTTTATGCAGGTAATATCCCTGGGGGCGTACGAAATTGGGAAGATACAAAATGTCCTGAATGCAAGAAATCTGTTGTAGAGAGGAGGGGTTATGAGGTATATGGATATTTTATAGATGAGGAGAGTAGATGTATGGAATGTTCAACCAAAATCGCAGGACTCTGGGAAAAACCAAAAGAGAGGAAGAGCATGTTTCATTTTCTTAGGTGATTTTATTATCTAGTTTTTACTCTCACAACCATGCTGCAATATCCTACAGTATATCCTCCTTTCGAATCTTTTACTAGAGCACTATTGGAATACTTCAACGTTTTGACACTAGGATCACCCATTTTTTGGGCTAACCGTATAAGGGTGTACACTGAGCCGTATCCACACATTGTCATTCGATTGGATTTTCTAAATTGATCTGCTTCTTCTAAATTTAATCTCTCAAGTAAATCTATCATAGTTTGATCATTATTAACTAGTAAATCGTAATCATTTTCATGTGAAAAGTCTGTGGAGGCAACAATTAGTATTTTCTTATTTCTAAACACGTCTATCATTTCTTTAAGAAAGCTTGATAATACCTCTGCAACTGGATTTAACGATTGGTCAGCCAAACAAATAGAAAAGATATTTATTTTATCTCCATAAAAATATTGCAAAAATGGAATTTGAATATCAATACTGTGTTCTTGTAGATGAGCAGACTCCTCGATCTGAACATAATCACTGAAACTGCCGAAATCCCAATTTTTTGCATAATCGACTAATTCCTTATCAATTGAAATATCACCCAGTGGGAATTTCCATATTCCTTCAGGATATATCGATACAGGTGGACCATATCCTCGATGATTGGGTCCGATAATGACTATTGTATCTGGATTTGGAAAATTTTCATACAATTTTGAAAAGCCATGAGCTGCTATTGAACCACTATATACATAACCAGCATGGGGAGAAACAATCCCTAAAATTGATTCATCTACTGATTTAATAGCGGGATTTTCGGTTGGATCCTTACCGGGTCCAAATTTATCATCTTTTAGTAAGGACTGGATTTGATTGGTCAGTTGTTGTTTCGTACCCTCATACCAAGTCCCTGCAATTGGACTTTGTCTACTCATAATTTATTTACCAATTAATACTTTCAGTTTTATCTTTTGTCAGTGGGTTATTTGATTTATGTTAGATGATCTGCATTTGTGTTAATCATAGAAAATATTGTTTAAAACAGTGTAATATGCGAAAAACGAAATTATTCTTTCATAAATTCTCAGGGGTGACTTCAAGGATTGAAAATCGATTACCATAGAGATCTTCAAATACTGCCTCTAATCCGAAGGATTGTCTAAGTGGTGGAGTAGTAAATTTTACACCTTTAGATTTTAATTTTTCATATGTTTCATTGCAATTTGTAGTAGAAAACGTCCAAAGTGCCCCTCGCCCAATTTTTAAATCCAATTCAGACGTAATCAACTCATTATCAGCGACACGTGGCTTTCGCAAAACTATTGCAATTTCTTTTTGATTTTTTGGTGTAACAGTTAACCATCTTTCATCTTCGCTTGATGGTAGAGGATAATCATGTCGTTTTTCAAATCCAAGCATGTTACAGTAAAAATCAAGTGCTTCGTCTTGATCTCTGACAAGAACAGTAACCAAAATTAATTTATTTATTGACAAAAACATTCATTCCTGATAACTATTTCAAATTAAATATAATATTGTAATTTTTAAAATTAGTCAATATTCGACAAAATTTTCTAAATTATTTATCCGATACTTGAATTCAATAGAAGAAACGCATGCAAATAATTGTGAAGTGGAAGCTTAATACCTATGGGTAATATTCAAAATTTTACGATTCTTTAAGGTATATTTCTAGGTGAAATATTTAGATTAAATATTTCGCAAATTGTTTCTGATATTTATTCTATTGTTCTAAATGCAATTTATAAGACACAATAATTTTCTAATGTTATATGCATGAATTGTCAATAACCGCAAAATGGTTATACCGACCCGATGGTAAGATAATAAGTGACGCCCATGTAGTAATTGAGGGTAAAAAAATTATTCATGTTGGAAAATACAAATCAGATCTTATATCCACTGGATTGGAAAAATTTGATTTTCCAAAGGGATTGATTGTCCCTCCATTTATCAATTCTCACACTCATTTACCAGAAACTCTAATTAGGGGGATTTGCGATGACCGAGAACTAAATGAGTGGTTATTTGATCATGTATGGCAACTAGAGCCCAAAATGTTACCAAAAGATGCGAAAATTGCGTCTCAACTTGGTTTAGCAGAAATGATTTCTTCGGGTACAATAGGTTTTGTGGATCAATTTTATTTTTCAGACCAGATAGCAGAAGCAGTCAAGGAAATTGGTTTGAAAGCTTTAATATGCCCCTCAATCTTTGATCGGAGTAAATGGTTGGATTCAAAATCAATTGAAGAATCATTTGAGGACAATTTGAAAGTTTTTGAAAAATGGCATGGGTTTGACAATAGAATTTTTGTTGGCTTCGGACCCCATGCACCTTATACTGTATCAGATGATATGTTCATAAGGATATATGAAAAAGCAGAGGAATTTGATACGAAGATACATACTCATTTAAATGAGTCAAAATGGGAAATAACGGATTCTATGGATAAATTCGGGATTAGTCCCATTGAAAAAATGGAAAAAATTGGTGTGCTTGATAGAATAATTGCTGCACATTGCATACATTTGAATGATAATGATAAATATCTTCTTCAAAAATATAAAATTCCAGTTCTTCATTGTATTCAATCAAATTTAAAAACTGCTGCAGGTGTTGCCAAAATACCTGAATTATTGAATTTAGACATTCCGATTTGTTTAGGTACTGATGGTAATGCATCAAATAATAATCTAGAAATGCTAGAAGAAGTAAGGTTAACGGCATTAATACATAAAGGCTTACATCATGATCCCACGTTAATCGATGCGAGAACTTCCATGAGAATGGCAACAAGTAATGCTTCAGTTTTATTTCCCAATGGAGTTTATACTGGTAAATTGGAGGAAAATAGTCCTGCTGACCTTTTAGTTGTAGATTTAAATCAGATCAATACTATCCCTGTAATTAGACCTCTTAGCAATTGGATTTTTTCAGGAGGAAATAATAATATTGCATTAACCATGTGTAATGGTAAGATATTATACGATCAAGGCAAATTTACGACCCTTGATGTTGAAAGAATCAAAGACGATGCACAAAAGTCAACAAATGATATGATACGACGAGCAAATTATAACATTCCAGAAATTGAATAAATTTGTAATCTCGAAAAGGTTTAAACTGATAATAATCAGTGGAAATTGAATTTTATGGATGCTTATTGTATTATTTGCTATAATATGAAATTTTGCGCCAATATATTGGAGATTGGGGAATTTTTCTTTAACACCTCAAAGGTTGTCTTATAAAATGGTGATGTAGTATGTATTGAATTTCATTATTCATCTGCATATTTCAAGTTGATGGTGGTAGTTAGATGACAATAAATAATGAAGAGTTATTCCTTTTATTGAAGAAATTAAACAGGACAGATCAAGTTTCATTAATTCAAAATTCCTTACATACACGATCAATTAACAGAAGATTAACGAGTGTAGAATTAAACTGGTTAAAGCTTAATTGCATATGTTCCTCAATTTTTAAAAATCTTGATCGATTAAAATTTCTAGATTTGTCAAGTAATCAGATCAGTTTTATTGAAAAGGACTTCTTTAAAGGTCTAGAGAACCTGAATTACTTAGATTTGGGCTGCAACAAAATCTCCGGTCTCGTAGCAGATGCTTTTGATTACTTGCCCAATTTAAAGAGTCTATATTTATATAAAAATCAAATCTCTGAGCTTGATATAGGTGTTTTTGATAATCTCACAAAATTAGAAGAATTGTCCCTAAGTTATAATAATTTGAATAAACTACCACAAGGATTGTTTGATAATTTATCTAATTTGAAATCCCTACATCTGAATGGGAATTTATTATGTGATCTCCCTCGAAATATTTTTGATAATTTACATAATCTTCAAGAACTAAAATTAGAAAATAATCAAATATTACTACTCCCAGATAATATCTTATCTAACCAACAAAAATTGATCGAATTAAATATCAGTAATAATTATCTACTCTGTATTCCAAAATATGCATTTAACAATCTATATGATCTGAAAAATTTGAATTTGAGTTTTAACTTTTTAAAATCAATCACTTCCAATTATTTTGACAATCTTGATGATCTCCTTGTATTGGACATTTCCAATAATTTAATAGAATTCTTATCCATAAATTCATTTCATGATCAACGAAATTTAGAGCATTTATACTTACATAATAATCGAATTAACTGGTTACCCAAATTATTATTTAACAATTTAGAGAAATTAAAAATCATCGACCTACATAACAACGATCTGGAAAAAATTAAGAAAAATGTTTTTGAAAAGGTAATAAATTTACAAGTAATAAGATTGAGCAATAATAAATTACAAGCAATTCCATTTGATTTGTTTTATAATTTAAAAAGTATTAAACGAATTGATTTTACAAAAAACAAGATAAGTAAACTTCCTTGGAGTATTTTTGAATCCTCTGAATCAATAAAATCGATCTCAATAAATAACAATCCAATTGAAGAAGATTGGATAAAAAAATTTCATGCATATAAGTCAATTTTCAGAAAATCTATTGAAATCGAATAATAACACACAATTGGGTTAGACTGCTCAATTTTTAGATAATTTATGATTAGTTTAAGAAATCAAGGATATGCTTAGGTATCGAATTATTTTGTGGTTTCAATGCAGTACCTTTGATAACATTGCAATGATATGGTTTGGGTCGATAACCAAATCTGTCTTTAAATTGAGTGAGAATATCCCTTATGATCTTCTTTCTTGATCGAGCGTTGATAATTAGAATCACAGATCCTCCAAAGCCAGCTCCATGCATCCTAGCACCATATATTCCTTCAAATTCCTTTGATATTTCAACAATAAAATCAGCTTCTTCCCAACTTACCTCAAATAAATTCCTAAGACTATTGTGGGTAACATACAATAACTTTCCAGCCATCACAACATTATTCTGTCTAATTAATTTCATAAATTCACTTACACGTTGATTTTCATTAACTACATGGGATGCACGCATGTAAAGTCGGCCATCTAATCCTGATTTCTTGAGAAAAGTAGAATCCATTTTACTTAGGGAAGTTATTTTGGGATATCGACTCTGAATATTAGCTAATGCTTGTTTACATTCATGTATCCGATTATTATAAGATGTTTGGTTTAAATTTCGAGGTTTTAAAGTATCAATTATTAATATGGACATGTCCTGATCAAGATTAAGATATTCATAATCTAGATTTTCACAATTAATGAAGAGTGATTTTTTCGTTTTACCCATTCGAACAATAAATTGATCCATTATTCCACATTTAACACCAACAAATTCATTTTCTGCTACCCAACAGGCGTTGATCGCCTGCAAATCATCAATTTTAGTTGAATTTAATTCCTCTAGCAATTTAAATATTCCCAGTTCCAAGGATGCAGAAGAGCCCATTCCAGCCCCGATTGGAAGGTCTGAATCAATCCAAATATTAATGCCAATAGTTTTTTTCTTAATTTTTTGGTAATTATAGACGACACCACGAATATAATTTTTCCATGAATTTGGTACAATTTTGGATATATTATCTGGAGTAAATTCATCAAATTCATCAAATTTCGTTGAATAAACCTTAATTTTATTATCTTTTCTAGCTTTTGCCATAAAAGTAATACCTAAGTCAATGCAAGCTGGGACAACCAAACCCATTTGATGATCAGTATGTTCTCCGATTAAATTTAACCTCCCGGGAGAAAAAACTTGAATGATATCGTTAATCATGAAGGTATTACGAAAGATCATCCGAACAAATTCACATTAAAATTTTGATTTAAGCAATATTGAAAAAGCGTTTGAAAAAGGATTTAAAAAAAATTTTGATTTAAGCAATATTGAAAAAGCAATTGAAAAAGGATTTAAAAAAAATATTGTTTATCTTAAATAAGGATAGGAAGATAATTGGTCACTTCATTTGCAATCCATTCACATAAAGGCGGAACTGGAAAGACATTAATAACAATGAACTTAGCCGCTCTATTAGTTAAACGGGGAAAAAAAGTTGTTGTACTTGATCTGGATCTGTACGCGCCAAGTTTACAGTCTTATGCACCAAATCGTAATGAATTGACAATAAATGATATGTTCTTAAATAATGCAGATGTAGAAGATGTAGTCTTTGATGCAACTTATTTAATTGGGGAGGATGTCCCAGGTAAGTTGTATCTTGGTCTTGCTGATATTTCAGGTGAAGTAATAAGCCAGATGGGACAGCGGGATAAGGATGCCTTGTTGAAGGATTTATATGTGCTGATGGGCTTGATTAGAAATAAGCTTCCATCTGATCCTTGGAATGCTGATTATATACTATTAGATACACCTCCTGGTTTATCAACAACCTCAATTAATGGTGTTGCAGCAACAGAACAATTGGTACTCATACTGAAAATAGTGAATGCAGATATTGAAGGTACAAGACATTTCTTGACAACTATTCATAAGGCTTTAAGACCAAAGACACACATTTTGGTTAACCAAGTGCCTGCTGATTTCGTTGATGAAACAGGTATTCAAAAAACCCATCATTTAATTGAAAAAAGGATAATGCAGCCGATAGATAGTGATAATATTAGTTTTGCAGGTATAATCGGAACTGATGATAATTTAATACGTAAAGAGCTTGAATATGCATTTGATGATATGGAAAATATTGATGAATTTAGACCTCGACCGATCCATTTGATTGACCCGTCTAATATAAATTTTGCCAGAAATTTTGAAAAGATCGCAGATAATATATTGAGGACAAAAGAATGAGAATTTATTCAGTGTTTGTAATGCTTGATGATGGCAGGTACTTATATCATCAATCCTTTACCGCTGATGCCCCACCAATATCCTTGATGTCAGGCTTATTAACTGCAATGCAATCTTTTGTTATGGAAGTAACAGGTTCCTACCCCACTATATTATCAGGAGGAGGATTTGCTTTCCATCTTGAGAAAATCGGCCCCTTAACATTTGTACTTACCTGTTCCGAGGAACGAAAACCCCTTAGAAGTTTATCTAATATCGGAATGCGATTTATCAATAAATTCGGATCTAAAGTTGAGAACTGGATCGGAAATCCAGATGCATTTATAAATTTTAAAAAAGACATAGAAGACATCTTGGGAAAAGAGACGGTGCAGACTCATATTTATCCAACAAAGCCACTAAATTCGCTGGTATTGTTGTCTTTATCTCCAGAAATGCAAGAAATTTCAAAAGCACTGATTGAAAAGCGTGAGTCAACTCCATCTGATTTGGCTAAATCAATCGATGTTTCGGTATACGACATCAAAATTCAATTGGAACAGCTATTAAGTATGGGCCATGTCGGGAGAACCGAACGCGAAACAGATTTTTTGTACTTTATCAGGTAAATTAATGTCATTTATGGTGATTTACGTACTCTAGGAATTCAAGAATCACCTTTAACTCACGAAACATACAAAAACTCCTCTAAAATACACGAACTAATGGAACCTGCGATATCTACTGGTAAAGAAGAAAATATTCCTGATAGTCTTGACTTTTCAAAAATCACAAATTACAAACGAAATATATTTGCGTGGAGTTGCTATGACCTAGCCAATACGATTTATAGCATGGGAGTTGTCTCTCTGACCATCGCCCCATTAATTGCGATTTTAGCAATTGGTATGGAAGCTGGTATTGATCCGGCGGATTTAATAAAAAACCCAAGTACAGTTACAAAAGATCAGTTTGATACTGGGTTCTCAAACGCATTACTTTATTCTATGATAGTCCTATTTATTGGAAATTTTATTATGGCTGTGATTTCTCCAATACTCGGAGCTTATATGGATCAATTATCCAAAAGGAAGTATATTCTGAGTTTAGTCACCATTTTTTGTTTAATATTCACTTATTCAATTAGTTTTAAGCTTAGTCTAATTTGGGTCCTAGTTGTTTTTCTTTTTGCGAATCTTAGCTATCAAATAGGTTTAGTAATTTACGATTCCATGTTACCATTTATTGCCAAACCTCACGATGTGTCAAAAGCAGGAGGTTTTGGAATAGCATTCGGGTATTTTGGTTCGTTTATTGCCATTGCAATTGCATTTTACATGAGTGCTCAAGCTGACGGTTATGAATTATCAGATGAGGAATATTCCATCGGATTGGGTTATATCCCCAGTTATTATCCTGTTGTTGCCTTTGCTTTTTTATTCCTTGGTTTGCCCTTATTACTAGTACAAGAGGCTAGAATTGATAAACCAAGAAGGTCAATAAAGGTAATTTATAGTGAGACAATCTTGACCCTTAAAACAACGGCCAGAGAAATTTATGACTTCAAAGATTCACGCAATTTTATGATTGGCTGGCTATTATTTGTTGATACTGCAAATACCATAATCTTCTATATGTCAATAATTATAACAATTGGATTGGGATTGTCTGCTGATATGGTTTTGGCTGTAATGGGTATCGGTATACTTGCAGCTGTACTTTTTACCTACCCAGTGGGATGGCTTGGCGATAGAATTGGTCCTAAGAAAAATTTCTATGTGGTTGGAGCCTTATGGATTACTTCTCTGATTATTGCTGGATTCACAAATGCCAATCTGGGTAACATTCAGACTCCTGAAGAATTGGCATTCATTGTCGGTATCATTGTTGGTCCTGCCATGGGAGGTACTTGGGTTGCTCAAAGACAAATGATTACTGAACTAGCACCGGTAGATAGAACCAGCAACTACTTTGGATTTGCCAATGTATTTGGTAGAATAAGCAGTGCAATGGGACTATTAGTTTGGTGGATAAGCATTCAATTTTTCACAAAAATTCTTGATTTAAGCTCAGGAACTGCAACTCGAATGACAATATTTGTTATCGGTTTCCTATTAATATTAGGTCTAATTATAATATCAAAGGTTAAAGATAGGCACACGGAATTTCTGAATGGCAGTCGTCATGTAGGGAATGGTATCTGGAATGATATAAACGGTAACATAATTGATTAATCATTGAAATCTGAAATAATTGGAATAAAATTAAAATAATAATGGAGTATTGTAATACTCCACTAATTTATTATCTTTTCCTTTTGGTATAAATTACACTTACAACTAGTAAACCAATCGCAAAAGGCATTATTGGTAATGGAAGAGGTAAATCAGGTGTTTCTGAAGTATCTCCGGATTCTTTAGTTGAGGTTTCACTTGTAGAGGTTGTATTTGTTGTTGTTGTTGTGTTTGTTGATGGATCAGTTGTAACTGGTGGATCAGTTGTTGTGACCGGTGGGGTTGGAAAGACTGTTTGTACAGATTGATATAACTTAGGATGTGTGGCTATTGTTACCTCAAAATCACTATATCCGTAAACTGTCATATCAATACCTGCATGGTAAGGATTGCCAGAAGGATCCAATATTGGATTCCCAGCTTGGTCTTTAACTTCAATGTCGCCATAAACAAAGATTTCATATTCGATTTTATCGGAGACCTCAAGCAAAGCACCTGTCCAGCTATCATACACGAATTCATTCCTTCCAAATGCATGAACATCAACATCGACTGGAACTTCCAATCCACCACATGGACCAAAACACATCAGATCATTACCAGACCAACTCATCTCATAATTCCCTGCAATCAATTCGGCTTCAATGAAATAATCCCGTGAATTAATAATGAAATTCTCATATATTGTCTCAGAACTGCTATTAAGCATAGGAATATTTCTTTCAAAATTTATTCCAAATAAACCACCACCTTGATCTTCGCCATAATCTATCCACATTTCACTTTCAAGAAAAGGTTCAATTTCATAGCTTGAATTTGACGCTGTATCGAAATCTTCGAAAGAAAACTCGTCATACCAAAATGTAGGTTGAGTTTGGTTTTTCCATTCCCATACTCCTTGGTTCAACTTACCATTTTCGCTTATATGACTTTGAATGATGATATGCTGATTAAATGCAGTAAATGCTTCGAATGAGCCGTTTTGGTGGCGATATACATCAATTAACAAATCTCCAGTTGATTGTGAGCTCGTCTCTGATGATATATAATTTCGATTATCTCCATACCAAATATCAATTAACTGTGAACTTTCACCATTAGCAACCATATCAAACAGAAGTTGATTACCCTCTTCAAGTAAATTCTCGCCAGAAGATAGTGGTCTAGAATTGCCATAATGACTTGAAGCTTTTTCTAGTGTCATGGATTGCTCCAAATCCCAGAATTTATCCTCATTTGCCAAACCACTCATATTCAGTCCACCTACTCCGTTATTATCCCAAAGAAGAAAACTACTATTTGCACCGTCAATGTGATAGCGTGACCACTCATATTGATACACATCTACTAGTAATGATGTCGCACTATCATAGGTGAATTCGCTATATTTACCATATTCTAGGATGTAATTTCCGCTGAATACTATTTCTTTTCCATTAGTATCAATCGTTTCATTATATGTACCACTGAACGATCCATAATAATCACTCCAGGCAGTAATTAAATTCATATTGGTATAATCTTTACCGTTAATTGTGTAATTATCAGTAGATCCATATGTGTCCCTAGATAATAATGGAACCGTCGTTGATGTAGGTTCTTGATTGGTGTCTTCATCGAGGGGAGTATCTCTTATAACATCTTCAGGAACGTCTAGATAGAGAGCTTCCATCTCTATTGGAATAAATGAATAAGTCTGATTTGATCTGGCACTTTCTTGGCCTTCATATTCTTGACTTTGATAAGATAAATCTTGATACCAAGGTGTAGCGTTATTCCATTGGAATTGATTAGAATATCCATCCCAGTTACCGTTGTCATTATAACCTGAGACATTTGATCCTGGTTGATTCGTTAGATCGATCCTCATGGTAAAAGTCGTATCAAGGGATGGTGAAGGATCAACATTTCTTCCAAAGAATAATTCAAGTATACCATCTGACATTTGTTGGCTGTGGCTGCCATCGTTCGTATATTCCTTGAGATTAGTTAGATTATCTCGCTCGGAAAACTGGAACATATCCACATCATCCGAACTGCTGTATTGGTTCATTGCATAGAAAAATCGATCCCCTACTTCAATGATACTACTTGGAATATCCTGAGCAGTAGAATTTGAAATTGGAGAGATCATCAATGTCCCAATCAAGACTGATATCGTGATGATAGTTATAGGTAATGAGTTTTTATTTAACTTCATATGAATACCTCAATCGGTATGTTTTTGTTATTAGATTAATAGACATTATCATATTTAATCAATTGTTAATTAATTTAATAAATAATTTTAACGAATATACTCCTTAGTTTCAAGAATAAATTAATGGATAAACTCTTTAAAAATACATCATGTGCAGTGTTTTCAATAAATAAACTTTCAAAAATCTCGTTACACCTTGCAAAAAAATTGCGGAATAATATACTAGATATATTAATAAAATACCCACCTTGAATATTCTAAGTTGTAGCAAAACGTTTGTATAATAGTTTATAACATGGTTTCTACAAATAATTTAATTTATTATTGATGAAATAAAATCTGATAAATAAGTATACAATATTATTATGAATTAAAAATATTTTTCCACAGTTAATGATTGTATTGGAGACTTAAATTACTATTATAATAATCTCTTCTTTTTGGAATAAATTATACTTACAACCAATAAACCGATCGCAAAAGGTAATACTTGTACAGGTAAAGCAGGTCCATCAGACGATGTATCATCGCTATCTTTTGGAGTAGTACTTGAAGTAGTAGTATTTGTATCAGTTGTATTTGTAACTGGTGGTGTTGGTGTGGTGGTTTGAGTTGCGTTATACCCATTTGGATAATTGTCTATGACAATGCTATTATCCATGTATGCATGCATTTCACCATCAACATAAACATCCACTGGACCACCTGTAGCCATACCAGTTCCGTCAAAATTGTAACTAACTTCAATCGACAATTCTTGGTAGTACTCAAGCAAGACACCTTCATTCTCCCAGCGATCATAGACCCATTCTTCGGATCCTTTTGCAACTACAACAAGATTAGTTGTTACAATTAATGGATTTGGGTCATTGCAATCTCCAAGTCTTAAATCAAACGTAGAAGTTGACTCCAATTTATAGATCGCTCTTATTAACTCAGCTTCGAGATAATAATCTCGAGTGTTTATGTCATAGTGCTCATAAATTGTTTCACTTTCCAGTTTGACAAATGGCATTTCATCTGGAATGGGTATATCGAATCCGTTGCAATCATCTCCCTTATCACCATCTCCATTTTCATCATCATCAAAGTGGAGCGACATATAATCACTAACAAATGGTTCAATTTCATATGAGGCATTTGATATGGAATCCCAGGCATCGAATCTATAAACTCCGCCTGTTTTTGTTTCCGACTTTGTATCATTCATCCAATTGTTTGACCCGTAATCATACCTTGCATAATCCTCCGACCAAGAACCTGTTTGTGTTCCAACTTCGAGATTATAAGCCCAGAACTGATTTGGTTTGTGCCGGTATACATTAACAGAGAAGGTTCCAGTTGAATCTGATGTACCTTCATTGGAACGCACCTCATGATGCATATCGGTACCAACTTTTACTTCGAAATTCATAGAATCTTCAGAGTGGCTATCAACACTAAACATTACTTGATCTCCTTCTTGAATACGATTTGTTCCTTCGGATTGAGGTCGAGTATTTCCGTAATGACTAAGTGCGTCGGTCAATACCATATCTTGAGCATGTGACCACATTGTGTAATAGTTACCCTCACTCCCAGCGGTAATTTGTTGAGGAGCTTGATTTGGTTGTGGACCAGGGCCACCCATGGGCATAGCAAAGCTATTATTGAACATAGTTACAAATGAATCTACATATTCATCCTGAAAGATTTCAACAAGCAAACCAGTTGCATCATCAAACACAAATTCGAAGTAGGCATAGTAATAGAAATCAAGGGTTACGTTATATTTCACCCTGAGTGTATTGGGGTCATCTGGATTGTCTCCCAAGGGGACATCTACGAAATAGGTATCTGTGTGAATAAATTCAAACTCACTGGTAACCGAAGTCACAGCTAAATTCCTAGTCGCACCATTGATATTATAAGTATCGTCCCATTGAGTTAGGTATCTAGATGTCAATTGGGCGAGTGGAGGTCCTTGATCACTCTGTGATAATGAGAGTGGAGGGGGTCCTTGATTAGAGTCATCAAATGGAAGCTCCATGTGAAATGGAACTTCAATTTCGGATTCATCCATCTCCGGTGGAATTATTGAATAAGTTCCATTGGACCAGGTTTCAAATTGGTCATCATGATCTTCATAATGTGTATCAGTCCATGGAGCTTCAGTCATATTATCCCAGCCACCTTGTCCCTGATTCATTCCAGCATCCCAGAGGATGCGCTCACCACCACCTTTACTAGTGACTGTCTGTTGGGATTCTATCAAGAGAATAGTGTCTTCTTGACTACCAGTTCTTATGGCAAACATGTTCATATCACCTGACCCTGTTCCGTCAAATGTTCGCATATCTTCTTCATATCTAAAAGATTGACTGGGATTACTTACATTATAAATATCAAAATCACTCCATTGATCTTCCCAGGAGCTGCTATTTAACTTGTAATCAAATGTATCTCCAGTTTTTATCACTTCATCAGCCACTTGACCTTCAGAAGTAGAAATAGGTGAAAACATCATTGATCCAATCAATATTAAA
>CAZRLL010000032.1:1510-24903 GCA_964600735.1 uncultured archaeon | reverse complement strand
AAGATTGTCCATGTAATCGAGAAGACGGATGTCCTCGATGTTGCATGAGTCAATATTGCGGCAATAATAACCGACCATTAAATCGTTTAGGGGCTATTGAAACTCTGAAAATGATCGGAAGAGAATCAACAGATCTTGAAATGAAATTTTCTGGTGTAGAAAGTTTTGTAATCTTCCCAACCTAGTTCCTTACAAAATATTTAATTAAATTTCATGCATATTACTGAGCATGAAGTAAAGTAACCATTTCATTCAATATTAATATTATTAAATAATTTACCAAATTAAAGCGAATATACCTGTTTCTGGATATCTTTTTAATTAAATCACAAAAAGAATTTCTAAATATTACTTATATTTCATCGATTTGAGGATCACGTGATTCGATGAAATGTATAATAGTACTCGGTTTGCCCCTTAGCGGCAAAACTACTCACGCAAAAGCAGTTGAAGATATGGAAATCCCATTAGTAGAAACAGGGACATTTGTTTACGAAGCAGTGAAAGAAAGGGGTTTAGAAGCAGTCCCTGAAAACGTTGTAAAAGTTGCCAGTGAGTTAAAGTCAAATTCTGATTCATATTTCACAGAAAAAGCCTATGTATACGCGCGTGAGAACTATTCTTCCTATCCTGCCGTTTTCTTCTCAGGAATAAAAGCCCAGAGTGAGGTTGATTTCTTGAGGAAGGAAGCTGGTCATAAGAATGTGTATTTGATATCCTTTCATGCAAGTGTGGATACCAGACATGGTAGATTGATGAATGTAGATCGTAAAACAGAATCAAAGGGTGAAAAGGCTCAAGAAGATATCGCAATGACCGAAGACCGTAGTAGATTTGATTTGAGGGATGAGAAGGAGCTAGGATACGGATTGGGAAAATTGATGTCTCTTGCGGATTATATTGTAAATACAGAAGACAAATTATGGCCATACAATAATTTTGATAAAACATTAGAAGATTTCAAAATAATACTCTCCGATATAATAAAAAACTAGGATTAGACAAGGAGAATTGTCTTATGTCCTCGAAGGATCGTATTTCCAAAAAATCCGATCGTACAGGGTCTGAATTGATATCAAAGCTCGCTTTAACATTTGATGTTTTGCGGGTCACTCCGACTCATGTGAAACCTGCGAAGAACCAAAGAACAGATCGTTTATCTGATTTATTAATTATATTGTTTATATTCGGTATTGCGATGTGGATTCGATTTTATGTTAGATTAGTTTTTATCGGAGAATATACAGAAGGTTTTTTTCATGTAACTGTCAAAGAAGGAGATCCACTTGGATTTGGAAATTTTCTCGGAATAAAAACCGGTGAAACGGCTCAAACAGAGGGGTACGTTGATTTCTCACATTATTATGTGCCATATGTTGATGCCTTTGTTGACAAGGATTGGAATCCATATTCCGGGAATTTGGAAGAGGGAGATGCATTGAACGGATACGTTTATGGCCCAATCTACATTTACTTAATAGCAATTGGCAAAGCATGGTTTGATTTATCTGCCTATGATTCGGTTGTATATTCGAATTTAATCTTCGATTCACTTACATATGTAATGGTATACGTGTTGGCAAAAAGAGTTACGGGTAATGTAATAGCTATGTTAATCGCGGCAATTGGTTCATTTTCTCCTGTAGCATTATTTTACGCGAATATTAGGGTATTAAATGCACCCCAGATGAACTTCTTTGTTTTACTATTCATCTACCTATTTCTTGAACATCGTGACACCATAGGAATGTTCATTTTGGCAGTTGCTACACTAACCAAACAAGTTCCATTATTCTTAGTAATGCCAGTTGGATTTTTTATGGTCAGACGATATGGATTTTTTAAAGGAACTACATTCATTATATTATACTTTATTTTCATTTTAATGCTCTCTATTCCTTGGATAATATTGACTCCGGTTTCTTACTATACCCGATTATTTTTACCCGGTGGGGGAAAAGATCAAATAAATTGCCCTGGAGATGGGGAGGCTACAAATTTAGTTGCAGCTACAATTGATATAGATACATGTGAAAATGGACCGATTGTATATTCAGATCCAGTTATATTTGAATGGATAGAATCACTTTTTGGGCTTTCTCTATTTAATCTAGTAAACAGCCACTATTTATTTTTTGGATCACTTTTTATATTGGCATGGGTTGGATTTACTGGATATGATTATATGGAAAAAAATCCGCAGATGTATTTTCGATTTTATGGAGCATATTTTGCATTGGCACATGCCACAATTGCTAGAGGAATTTACAAGTACTATTTGACATTTTTAATGCCTTTCTTTTTATTAGCTATTGTTCCTGGTAACACGGTAAAATCTGCTCATATTCGAATTGGTGCGTTGATGAATCGCGGTTGGAGCACATGGATTGATCCCCGGTATAGAATGAAAAAGCCTAGTTTAAGTTATTGGGCTTTATTTTTCATATTAATATGTTCAATCATTGGAATATTTATGTTAATTGATGCTTCTATCTCATTATTCACTACCACAGCTAAATATCATAATCTATGGTTAGTCATTTTAATTCCTTTGTCTGTATTTTTCATGTTAAGACCAAGTCCGGTTGATATAAAAGAGAGTAACGAGACAATTTCCCAGAAGGAATATGAACATCGATATTACGAGAAATTAGTTTTGGCTTTTGGGTTTGTTTTATTATTTTTATTTGTCATAACTTTTTTTGGTGGGATATTTTTTTTAGGATTGTTTTATTATTTCTATTATTTTTTATTTATTATTATTCTAATATTTTTAATTTTCACAATTTTATTATCAATTTCTTATGTAATACATTCAGTAACTAAATCGGATAGGGTATTCAATTCGTTTATTTTGGATTATTCTCAATTATTAATTGATTTGATCTGGTTGGCGATTAATTTCTATTTATTTTATTTTATAAATCAAGAAATATTTCTAATTCATCGATATTTTACCTCAGTATTAGTTCTTGCTTCTTCAATTTTCTTGATGGGCACATTGGGTGGTGAAATTTGGGGTAGCTTCATCAGAGTCCCAGTGAATGCATTGGTAAGATTTCAAAAAATAATTTTTAACTAATACGCGAAAAGCAAAAATACGTATTGATTTATTAACTACTAAGAAGATTCCTTCTAAGGAGTTAAATTATCCTCGAAAAACCAACAGATATGCGTTACAAATTATTTATTTTTCTTATTATTATATTTAACTTCTACATGATTAATGAGGTAAATGCAGACAATGGGATATTGTATAAAGAGACTATTAAATCCAATTCTCGAATTAGTGGTGAAACTTTACGATGGGAAACAAATAGGGAATTTTTATTGGAAAATTACGAATTCGAAGAATTAAATGTATCTGGTGAGATCATAAAAGTAGCAAAAATCAATCTTTTATCTAATACACAAAATGGACAGTATGAAGAGATTATACAACCTCTTAAAGCTGCTAATTTTGAATTATTGGCATTATTACACTCGGATGGCACGGTGTCAGAATTTAGATGGGAAATGTTTTTGTTCAGGGATATAAATGATCCAGCAATATCATATGATCCATTTGATAATGATATTCGTTCAAATTTCACAAAGTTTGCTGGACATAAGAGATTTGATTTGGATAGTAATTTAAATTTCCTAAGTGTGAATTTAGAATATTTTGAATATCATTCAATAGATGGTAAACTCAAACGATTAAGAGTGAATACTGAATTATCTACAAATAATGCCGATGACGGGAGAATTTTAAAATCAGCTATTCATATTGTTAAAAGGGATGGAGATGAAATACTATCTGTGTACGATTGGAATATCCAAGAAGTAAATACATTTTATAGGTATTTTAATTATCTTGACCAGCCATATTTGTTAGTGCCCTACCAAATTGGTGCGGTTTTATTAATAATATTTGTTTACCTCATAATCCATTCATATTGGAAAAAAAATAATTTCCGAATAGTACGTATTGATCCCGATAAAGAAGAGGAATATATAGATGAAAAAAATATCCCAAATAGTGATAGTTGAGTGATATAAATTTTGATGTCTAATATATTGCCTGAAGAATGGCAAACTCCAACAATTTATCTTGCATTGATCAACATATTCTTTTATATAGTAACATCAATTATCGGTCGAAATCCTATCACTACTGGAAATAATGCAATTATACTATTCGGTTTATCCATCGACGGATTTTCACGTGGATTGATTTGGACTCCGATTACAAGTGTATTCGTTCATGGGCACATTGCCCACCTAGGGATGAATTTGATTTTTCTATTGATCTTTGGTTTACGATTGGAAGAAAAAGAGTTTACAGACAAATCTATTTATTTTGCCTTTATCGTAACCGGTGTACTTTCTGGATTAATTTCCATGCTTATTTTATACTCTAGCACTAGTGTTTCGATTGGATCTTCTGGTGCAGTCTTTGGATTACTTGGTGTAAACATTGGCAATGAGAAGAAGAGGAATGATCCAAATTTTAAAAGAATACTTGGTTTTAGTTTGATTATTTTTATGTTTTCTTCAATAAGTCCTGGAACAAATATTTTAGCACATTTACTTGGATTGATATTTGGTTTCTTGTTGGGAAATTCAGATTATTATTATTCATTAACCGGTGAAGATTATTCCAAATTCAAATAATCGAGTTATTCAGTTTCCTTTTTCCCTTCAATAGCTTTTTTTCTTCTACCACCCTCATTAATTATCCAAAGTATCCAAGAGACCATTATTGCAAATAATATGTATCTGGATATGGAACGAAATGTATCTTGATCATCAAAATTGTTGAGTTCCACATATAATCTCAAATGACTATTTGTTGGTATATAGTCTTCTAATTCAATGTGAAAGTAGAAATCATAATACCCTGAACGTTCAAATTTTTCTGAGTAAATATAATCCCCATTCGCATTTAGAGTAAATTCCTTAACATTGAATTCTGGCGGATCCATACCACTTACTGGATTATTATCATAAAACATGTAACTTACATATATTACTTCACCCATTGTGATTTTACCATCGGTTGGAGTTTTGGGGGATAATGTAATTTTTGATATCTGATGGAGATTGACTGTCGTAGATGTCTGAACCTTTTTGTTGTTTACCGAATAATCTGGATTGATAATTCTAGGTTCAATCAACCAGTTAATTGTCTCCTTGATGATTTTTCCATTATCCAAAGCAGATCCATCCAAACCATAATTAAATAATAATCCTTGATTGTCAAAAATCAATGGTGAACTAAATACTATAATCCTTCCTGTTGAAACAAGATCAGAAGCCATGACAACGGGCTTTCCATTCATTTTAGCTAAAACCTGTGAATTATGAATTGAGTCCTCAATAATTAATTCTGGTCCAAAATTTGCAAATTCAAATTGTTTTGAGAATATTCCCAGATTTTTATTCATGGTTGCATAATCAAAGCAGTTAAAACGACGTGCGTCATTATTTAAATCCTCATCACATTCTACTATTGAATTTTCATCTGTTCTTACTTGTAAACCACTACCCTTTAAAATATTATTAATTGCATTTCCGTTATATGAATCATATGAATATTCTTCAGCAACAAGAAATCCCCCTCCGACGATTAACAAGAGACTTTTTCCATCATCTTGTGAAAATTTTTGGATTGCTTGAATTTCGCTACTGGTATAGTCTTTGTCTGGATCTGCAATTATTAAAAGATCGAATTTCTCGAGTATCGAATCCGTTAAATTTCCACTCTTATGTTCATATATCATATGTCCTTCATCTTCAATAATTTGAGCAAATTTTGAGAATTGACCTCTTGGTCCATGATTTCCAAAATATGGATCGGGATAATCTGCATCATGAGACGTGTCAAATATTATTTTACTTTGGCCAAATAATGTTGATCCAAATAGTGATGGGGCATAGGTGATATTTGCATAAGGCAGTGTCTGATTTGAATTTTTATCGATGAAATAAACATGTCCCCGAGCATAACCAATCTTCTTGACGGTAATTGTTAAATTTAGATAAAATTTGTTTAATCCAGCAACTAAATTGATAATACTTGGTAAACTAAAATTCAAACCGACTAAATTATCTACCTGAGGAATGACTGTAATATTTCGACTTGAATATATAAATGCAGGGAATGTCTTGGTTACATTAAAAATTTGATTTCGAAAGTAATAGTTAATATCCGATATTCTACTTGGCGAACTTTTCATTGCAAAAGTATCATTTACAGTGGATAAATGAACTGTTTTATTTAACAGATAAAAAGCCCCAGGAAGATTTAATATTCCATTTCCTTGTTGTTCGACAGGCACTCCATAAATACCATAATAGTCATTTACATCCATGGCACTTGCAGTTATTGCTTCACGAATTTGATGAACCGTCGCATTAGGAAATGCTTGCATTAAAAGTGCGATACCCCCACTCACCTGCGGTGTTGCCATACTTGTACCAGTGACTTGTGAATATTCACCTTTTGTGTTAACGGTAATTATATCTCTTCCTGGAGCAATCAAATCAGGTCCAGGATAACCATCAACTTTCGGTCCAACTGCTGAATTAGACCAGACGGTTTCTTCCTCCATATCTAGTGCTCCAACGGCAATCACACTTTCAAGAGCAGCAGGAAGGCCGATCCCGGATCCATAGGGACCCAAGTTTCCTGCAGCTGCAATTACAGTGATTCCTTGAGCAACTGCTGTATTGATAATTTCACGGTGAACGTCCAACTCACCACCGTATAATTCACTGCTAAGGCTCATTGAAATAATATTTGCACCATTTTTGATCGCTATATCAATCCCATCGACTATCCAAGAAATCTCACCAAATCCCTCAGGGTCTAATACTCGAATTGAAAGTATGCTAGCACCAGGTGCAATTCCCGGGCTGTCATAAAGTTCAAACTTGCCATCAGATTTGTACATCCCATTACTCGCGGCAATACCGGCAACTTGAGTTCCATGGACATCTTGCCTTTCAAAACCTTGGAGATCCAAGTTCTCTAGCAACCATACTTCAAGCTCACTAGCAACCATTTCAGTCACTCTTGAATTCCCGTTATAATCATCAAATGAATCCAAATCAGATGAGATACCTGAATCAAGTACTGCGATTTTTATTCCCTCGCCTTTATACCCCAAACTATGCAAGACATTAGCTCCAATTAATTGGGCAGATTCTTCTAATGATACTCCTGTACGTACCAAAGAATCAATATTTTTCACTTGATTATCAGAGGATTTGTAATATGCTTTCCTGTCATCAATTACTTTATCAACACCGTTTATTGGTATTATATCATCTGAAATTGGTTTTGTACTAAATGCAGGAAAATTTTTGTAAACATGCGAAATCAAATTATCAGGAATCTGTTGTAAAGCTTGATCTCGTTTTTCAAAGGATTTATACCAAATAATCCGCTTTTTTTCACCAGACGATATTGTTTGTGTTTTTTCAATTACATTTGATGTTAGATCATCATAATTGTTTACTTTGTTATTTAACCTATCAAAATCGAGCATGGGTTCTTTTTCATCAATTTTACTATCTAACTCATTAATTATTAAAGAGGTCGAATTACCTAGTAACAATAGAATAATAAAAAAAAACATTGGAAATCGATTTGATCGATCAATATGCATAAGTCATAATTGATTACTTGTGATTTAAACTCTATTTCAAAAATTTATTTTTTTACTTTCTTTAGGTAAGAGGAATATCCTTGAATTAATATTAACATCATATATACAAAAAATATTTCAATTCATCATACGGTTTCGCCTTTATCGATGCTTTTTAGAAATCTAATTACATAACAATGAATGTGGAAAATCTGACTCGGAAGGATAAAATAACTGAAATTCTTTCGAAATACCGCAAAGCAGGAAAAATATCGATTAAAGCCAAGACACTGGCCAAAAACATTTGTAAACAAGGAGCGAAGGTATATGATATTGGAGAAAAAATCGAAGCACAAATTAGAAAAAATGGTGCGTTGCTAGCTTTTCCTGTAAATATATCACTAAATCAAGAAGCCGCACATTATAGTCCTGAAATCTTAGATAAAAGAATAATCCTAGAAAATTCTATTGTTAAAATTGACTTGGGAGTTCATATCGATGGATATATCGTCGATACTGCTGTTACTGTAAATCACAACCCAGAACTCCAAGAATTAACTCTTGCTTCAAAAGAAGCACTAGAAGCTGCAATTGAGATGATAAAACCCGGTGTAAAGGTAAGTGACATCGGTAAGAGGGTTGAGAATGTAATCAATTCTTATGGTTATGAACCAGTAAGAAATTTATCAGGGCATCAAATCAAACGTTATAACCTCCATGCAGGAGTTTCTATTCCAAATTGCGGTCCTAAGTATTTGGATGGAAGATCTCCAAAACTAGAGATTGGTAAAATTTATGCCATAGAACCTTTTGCATCAACAGGGGATGGTTGGATTCATAATGGTCGAGCAATGAATATTTTTAAATATATTAAAAGCCCAAGTAAAAAGGATTTGAGACCAATCGCTGCAGAAGTGAAGAAAAAAGTGAACCTACTGCCATTTTCACCTAGACATCTGTATGAAAAATCTTCAGGTAAAGAGGGAAAAGCCGATGTTATGGGTAAAATTAGAAAGTTAATAAGAGCGAAAGTTATAATGGGGTATCCAGTATTAGAAGAGGCTAATGAGAAAATAATGATATCCCAGCATGAGCATACGGTACGAGTTACTAAATCGGGTTGTGAAGTGTTTACTAGTGATAATTAAAAAAAAATTTATCAATCAATATATTTTTGAATAGATTAAATTTTTTTCCAGTACTCATATTTAAGAAACGACTATACACTTGGCATGGTGTAGAAGGGAGCAAAAAGCTCTGTAAATTTATCCACAAATTGTTCATCTTGGCTTACAAAGGCATAGGGATTGGGAGATTTTGGTAATTTTGCCAAAATAACCTCCTCCTTATCACGAATAGCCATTATCATATCAATATCACCTCGATATCGGTTTCTATCTAACTTTCTAAGAGACATATTAACTCCGGCTTCTTCAAATTTCTTTATCAACTTAGTGTCTTCTGGAGTGTGCTGTTCCAGATCGCTAATAATCCTTACTGTTACACGGGTAAATTTGGGGATGAGTTCTTCATCTAGCCAAGAAATTGTAGGAGCAACAATAGTAACATTTGACTTTGATCTACTCAGAACAGCATTCAAATTGCTAATAATAGCCTCTGCAGAAGCGTCAAAATACGATAATTCAGGAGGTTTTACATCTAAAGCAATAGATCCTTTTAATATCTCTGAAAGTAAAGCCATTGATTCGGTTGCTTCTTCCAATGTCTTTTCAATAATTGAGGGAATATTTTGGATCGCTTCAGAAATCGATTTTTTACCACTAGTACTTACAGATTTTATATTTTTTTCAAAGATAGTTGCGATATCAGATAGTTTCTTCAATTGATCCTGATAATCTTCCTCAATTTTACTCGTCCATTTTTCACTATTAGTTTCAATCGAGCTTTCAATTTTTTCTACTAGTTTATCTTTAGATGTATTAAATTGTTCATCTTGTGAATTATCGAATTCATTAAATATTTGGGACAGATCAGTTAATTTTGATGTAATCCCATCTCGTTCCTTTTCCAATGATTCAATTACCTGACCTGTTGCATTTAATATATCTGATTTTATTGTTTCAACAGCATTTGTAACAAACGCATCAATCTTTGAGTTTTTATCATCCAGAGAACTTGACACATCGGATTGCATAGCAGAAAATTGTGTCGAAATGCTATCAAATGTTTCTAAAATGAATTTTGAGTTATTTTCAGATAATCCTTGTAATTTTAAATCAATACTCGAATTGAATTCTACTAAACTTTCTTTTAGTTTCTCAGAATATTCATTTACTTTAGTATTCAACCCTTGAGTGATATTTTCGCCTAAAGACTCAAGTTCATTGATATGTGTTGTGATGTTTTTTTCCATAGATTTTTTATAAGATGCTAATTCAGTCAAATGCTTTTTAGACCCAGAATAATACTTATCGATTTGCTTAACAATAATACCCTCGGATTTATCTATTTGATCATTAAATCCTGAAGCAAGTGTCTTTACCTCGGTTTCGATATTAGATAATGCCTGACCAACATTATCATTCAACGATATTTGTGTATTATTCAGTATTTCTTGTGCTTTACTTGTGGTTGTGTTTAATGTTTTAAGAGCAGTTTTCAAATTCTTGGCTTGAGATTTTGTTGTGGTAGATACAGTAGATTTTACTTGAGTAGATGTTTCCTTTAAAATTGCATCAAATTCTTTATTGAATTCAACTAAAGATTGGTCTACTTCGACTATGGCTTCAGTCGTTGCTTGACTTAATAATTCTGTTTTCGAAGTTACTTCTTCTTCTACTTCTCCTGATTTTGTATTTAGGGTTTCTTCTACATCTGATTTAGTACTTGATAATGAGTCGTTCAACGTCGTATTGATTGAATTTTGAACTTCATCCAGTGATTTTTTAAAATCTGCAGCAAAATTCTTAACACTTTTTTTCTGTACAGTAAATGATTTCTTGACATTAGATTTTAATGTAGTAACAATTTCATTTGAAGTAGCTATTGAAGTTTCCACTTGGCTATCTAAATCTTCAATTGATTCTTCATATGCATTATTCAATGATTCAACCAATTTATTTACTGATTCTTGTATTTTCTCAATTAATATCTGTTGTGTTAAGAGGATACGATTTTCTTTTTCTACACCTTCGGTGCCGGTTGCCAGATATTGAGCTTTACTTAATATTGAATTCAATGGTTGTTGAAACTTACTTACTAATTGAGAAGAAATGTTAGATTGTAAATTTTCTATTGGTTCATTGATACCTTTCTTCATATCATCAACAAAGCCTTGTACACTTTTATTCAAAGAGTTCAAAAATGATCCAGCAATATTTTTTGTTTCATTAGATTTTTCTTCCACTAATTCCTCTAATCCGGTTAACTCGTCTTGAATGGTTTTGTTGATTATTGATAACAATTCATCCTTAGTATCTTCCACGTCTTCAATTGATGATTTGAAGTAACCTACCAATTGCCCTTCAAATGATTGAAAATCTGAAAGAGATCGGGAAACATCACCAAAAAGTTGTGGAACTTCTTTTTTATCAACTTTAAACTTCTTTCCATCAGAGGAAAATCCTTTCATGAATGAATTAAGAGTATCAATGGTATGCCCCATAATTCTTTGAAAATCTCTTCTGAAATTTTCCATTTTGTCCATTTGGTCAACAAATAACCTCTCAATGCTTTGAGGTATCTGATCTCGCATTCCTGTACTCTGATCATGAAAATTTGTATAAAATCCCTTTAATTCTGTTTCCAATCTCTCATTGAAACGTGTGAATTCTCTTGAAAATTTGTCAGCACCCGATTCGACATTATCTTCGATATTTGATATTGTCTCATCTTTATTATCCGATAATACTTTTTCAGCTACATTTTCTAAATCCTTCTTCGATTTTTCTCCTTGATTCGATAGGGCTTTAGCTTCGCTATTGATTTCCTTAATTTGCAGTGCTTGTTCCTTTTTTACTTTTGCTGATTCAGACTCGTATATCTCCACACCAGCATCTACACCCTGCTTGAAATTATTTTGAGCTGATTCAAGTTTATCTTGTAGGTTTAGTTTGACATTATTCAGGAATTCATCAAGGGAGGTTTGAAAATCGGTTAGATTTGTTTCTGCTTTTTCTTTGATTTTATTGGTATCACAATCATTTTTGTTAATCGATTTTTTGATGTTTTCATTAGATTTGCTTAGGATTTCACCTAATTCTGTCTCTACACTTGACTGTAAACTGTCCAACTGATTATTCAAATTTGATTGTGTTCCGGCCAAAAATGTCCTTAGAAATTCTTTTAATTCCACAATTGAATCGATTGAATTCGTCACATTTTCTTCTGAAGTTTGTTTCAAATCATTAATAAAATTTGCTAGTTTATCAGCTACTTCTTTGAAGCGAGTATTAAGCGATTTAGTCAAATTCGTTTTAAGTTTAGTTAAATCTCCCTTTAATGTATCATTATTGGAATTTAGATTTGTTGTTATACTTTCTTCTAGGGAACTTAATTCTGTTGATGTTTGTTTCAAGACTTCGCTTAACTGATTTACAGCCTCTGTTTGTACAGTTTGAATTGCAACCAATAAATCTTTTTCAAGTTTGTTTATCTTATTACTCTGGCCAGTTTTGAATTCAGAAATAATTTGCTTTGTTCCATCGGCTGATTCATCTTTCGCTTTCTCACCTGCGAAAATTGAAGCATCAACGAGTTCATTAAATTTTGTTGCTATCTGCTTATGAGCACTTTTTAAATTCTCTTGATTGGTAGTATATTCATCCAAGATTCCACTTGGTAAAGTTTCATTATAACTTGCCACTTTATCATTTTCTTGAATAATAATTTCATCGATATTTCTTTTCATATCAATAATTATTTGTTCTCCATCTTCAGTACTTTTAGATGATAAAGGCTCTAGTTTTTTATTTATCTTCGAAATTCCGTCATCCATTATAGATCCAATTTCAGAAGAAAAATCAATTAATTGAGATTTTATCTCCGGAATAATATAATCAATTGAATCAGAATGAGATTCATTAGATTCTTTCATCGAATTTATACTATTAGAACTGATTTCACCAATAAATTGAGAGTTATCACTGATGGATTTGGATAATTCCTTTAATGGGTTATTTACTCTATTTTGAAATGAATTTGTAGCTTCTATCGTCATATTTTGTAAGGATGATCTAAAATCACCCGCAATTGTTTTTATACTCTTTTTATGTGTTTCTAGGGTTTCTATGAGACTATTTTTGTTTGTTTCTGAGCTCTCTATTACAGTATTAACAAGTTTACTAGTATCATCATCAACGGTTATCTGAGTGTTTTCCCATAATTCAGATACATTAGAACTTAATTTTTTTAAGTTAGCAGATAATTTCTTACTAACATCACCAGAAATTGAGATCTTAGGTGCAAGAGGTAGATATAATGTAGCCTCTTCTGTTTTTCCCTTTACAATTTTTAAAAAGTTTCTCTCCTGTAAAGACAAACAGACGCTTGAAACATCGGACATTGATAGACTCGTATAAGAACAAATTTGGCCTACCGTTCTAAAACCAAATGCTACAATTACTTCATATACTTTTAATTCGTTCTCAGTAAACCCTACTTTTTTAAGCATATCATTTAATTCACTCAATTTATGAGCTCCTTTCTTGTTTTATGGACGAACCGAACTCTTTGATTTGTTGTTGGGATTGAGTGATGCTTTGGCTAGCTAATTTCTTGAACTGATCAAATGATTGCTCTAATTCTTTCCGAGTTGACTTAGAGTTTTCAGTAAGTGTTGAAATTTGATCTGATGAATTCTTAGAAATTGAGTTGACCAGTTGTGCAATAGTTTCTTTATTGCTATTTTGTAGATTTTTCATTGCTTGTTTTATGGTATCTGAATTGGATCTCAATAATTTATCCAAGTCATCCTTCAGGACACCATGTGATTCGATCACTTCTGCTTTTGACTGTACTATCAGACCTTTAAGTTGAGAAATTGCATGATTCACCAGTTCCTCTTGAGATTCGGTTAAACCATTAATTTCCTCAAGAATCGTTTGTTTTTGTGATGATAATTGTCCGTTTAATTCATCTAAAGCATCTAATGTTTTTTCAGAGTGTTTCTGAAGAATTTCCTCCATATGAATATTGTAATTTTGTTGTGTCTGATCGATCGCTTCAATCAACTTGCCTTCATATTTATGAATCAAGTCCTGAGTGACACCAATTTCATTTGTGAAATTCTCATCAATTCCATCGTTTAATCGGTTCAGATTTTCTTCCAATCGCGAAAGAGTATCCCGGATTATTCCATTAATACTTTCTTTAGTTAGAGTTACTCCTAAAAACACTTTTTCTATCTGAGAACTGATATTATCACGGAATTCGTTTTTCAATTCTATAAGCGCTTTTGCTAGTATGTCCTGTTCCATCTTGAGAGAAACCGTTAATTCGTCCTTTACTTTGATATTAGCATCTTTAACAATTTTCACTGGGGAATTTGTTGACTTATCTGCGATATCAGTAACTTGAGTTATAATCTTATTTAATTCAACAGATTTATCCTTTGTAATATCTGTAACATTAGTGAGAGATGTTTCTAATGCGGTTACAAGCTTTAATTCTTCATCTTCAACTAGTTGATTTGCATATCCTCTCAAACTATCTAGTTGACCATCTAGAGATTCTTTTAAACCGTGTAATTCCTCTGAATTATTCGATTGATAATTGTTTAGAGATTCTTCTAACTGATTCTTAAAATCCTCTGTTGATTTTGAAATTTTCATTAAATTTTCATCAAATATTGTCTTCCCTCGATTATTTACACCTTGAGATTGAGCATCAACTGATTTTCCAAGTTCTTTTATCTCTTGCTCTAATTTTTTCTGAGTAGAATTGACGATGGAAAATATTTTATCTATTCTTGCCTGTAGAGGGTTATTATCTGCATTTTCTGACATATTATTCACCTAATTCCTCCATATGATTGAAATAACTAATGTGATTATCATAATCTCCCAATATATCTTTTGCCTGTTGCATTACTCGTTTCGCCTGACTTCGTTCATTGGCATTTAAAAAGGCTAAAATTGCCTGTTTCAACATACTCCTCAAAGCGTAGTGGAATATTGTTGGATTTGTCTTTTCTGCTTCTCTTCGATATTTTTGCCCAGCTTCTCGGTAATTCGTAACCGAACGCCACTCAATTCCGGCATTTCGAAAATATTTTCCTGCTTCTTGGAAAGATTTTGCCGCAAAATAATCGTGATTCGCTTTAGCAAACCCTTTTGCCAGAGATTCTTGAAGATCTGCGATTTTTTCAAAATCCCCTGTTCTTGACAAACCAATTGTCGCTAGCTGAAGGAGCTCCCAAGCAGTTTTTACCTGTCCGCCATCCAATGCTGCTTTAGCTGTATCTGAAAGTTGACCAGATAATTCAAAAATAAGTGCATTATCTTCAATGTTTTGAAAATGATCTCTGACAATTTTTACATCCCGAATAGCAGGCAATTGACCTCTTTCTGCTTGATCTCTCAGTCGATCTAATATTAGGATCACTTCCGTACGAGGATCGATTGGTTTGAATACATGTGAAATTAATTCCCATACTGCAAAGGATTCAAACGCGAAATTGCCATCTTGAGAAATAGAAAATAGTAAGGCATCTTTTAATCCTTCAATGGTTTCTTTCTTATGTATCCTCACATAATCCTCGAGATTGAAGTAATTCACATCCTTTTTTGCTAAATCCCGCAATAAATTAACTTCTTCTCTTGTAAAACCGAATGTATCTGTAATAATTTTTGCATTTAATGTTGTTGGTTCCATTCCTTTAGATTGTATCAACTGGCGCAAAGCTAGATCAAAAGGGAACCTTGTAGAGGTTTGAACAACTATTTCCCTCTCAGATTTCACTAATTTACCTCTTCGACGCACCATCAATTCTGCTTCTGTGAAATCAAATTGTAATAGGGGTAAATGCAATACATATTCATTCTTTTCCTTTATTCCAAGATATCTATTTGCGGCATAATGGCCTGAGGTTACTAATAGCAAATTATAATCTTCTTTCATCAATCTTCTCGCAATTATTTGCCAAATGGATAATAAGCTGGTATAATTATATGCCATGAAGCGATCCAGATCATCAAGAAATATCCCATGTTTTTGCTTTTCCTTTTTCATCGCTTTGTCAATACGATCAAGATCTTCAAAAAAGGCGTTTTCCATGGCTGTGAGAGCTGATTCTGTAATGTCTTGATTGCTGGATTCTGGAGGAGGGAGAATTGAATAGATATCAACATTTCTTTTCCGTTGAATGAATGTCCTCCATTCAGGACTCATTTCATCAATTACTCTTTTGATATCGTTTAAAAAATTATTTGCATTTAATGGGGATATTGGTACTTCCACTGATCCTGTAGCAATTCGTTCAAGTTCAGTCATCATCCGTAATTTTCTTAGCAATGAACTTTTTCCTACACCCGATACACCAGAAATATGGACCCATTTGATAGTATTATCAGATCTTACAAATTCACGCAATAGATCGTGATATGCGTCAATAATCGTACTCCTTCCGACGAAATCTGATGGGTTAGTCGGCCCTGTAATTTCCTCAATAATAAATTCCATTGTAACTCCTCCTTCTCGAGTAAATTGATTAGGAAATTACACTTATATAATTACTTATAAAATGAAAAATACTAATAATACAAACACTCGATTAATTTGAAATCCTTCTATTGTTAGAATTCAATGTATTTTAACATTAGCTATAGATTATTGAAATTTATGATTCATATTTCCTAAATTGAGAAAAAATTTGAATATTTTCGTTGAAAGGTTCTCTAATTCCTCAATACGCATACTATGATAACTAACTAAATCAGTCATTTAACATATCATTTCTTGAAAAGGTTTTCATTCAATTGTTATCGCATCTCTAAGTCCAGCCAATGGGTATTGTGGATCAATACATAGGATTGCGTTTTCAGCAATGGGTATTAAATTTTTTGCTGGATTTTCTTCTAATATCCTGGCCATTCTAGGTAATGCAATTGTTGTACCAATCTTTCCTAGGGCCCAGAATGCAACAATTTTTGTATCTAAATCCTCATTTTCAATTAACTGTAACAATAATCCTTCTGATAATGGAGAACCGATTATTCCCAAAGCAAATGCTCCTCCTATTTTGTTCCCCTTAGTACCACCATTTGAACGTAGCTGCTCAATTTGTGACCATTCTTTAATTAATCCTAATTGAGCACCGATAATGCATGTACCCACTTGAATTATATCACTAGGTAAATTAAGGAGATTATTAAAATTGCGAACAAATTTATCGGGCTTATATTTGACAGCCTTGAATGTGGCGTATCTTCCTCCTTTTGCCATTCCCATTGCATAATCTCGCGTTGGGGTTCTCACAGGTTTGGGAAATAATAAAATAAAGAATGCCACAAAAAACGGAACATTTCTCCACGAAAATTGAACCAAAGCACCAGAAATAGTCCATATATATAGACTAATTGCTAGAATTGATAACAGGGCAACATAGAGCAATTTCCGATAACCATCTGCAAAAAAATATCCTCTCTTTATTGAAACGGATAGTAGATAGGATGAGATACCCATTAAAATACACGGCAATAATACTAAAAATATAGTGTATTTTATAATTTCATCCCCATGTAATGTTGGATATAGATTATATGCTCCTGAAACAAATAGAAGATATATAAACATGAAACTACCTAAAATACCAATTTCAGTCGACTTTTCATACCATTGAGATTTAGATTCCAACCATTTTATATCTGAAATAACATCAAGTGGATACTCCCCTTCAAACGGATCGCTAATTTTAATCAGGTCTAATGGTTGGCTAGGAGTTGGTAACAATTTAAATAGATAATTAATAACGAACATCAACACAATAAAAGCAATAAAAAAACCAAAAAGTGGAGATATGATATTAATTGATGCAAAGTAGGAGAATATTAAATCGATAATGAAAAAGGCTAATCCGATAATCAGGTAACCGAACCATTGAGATTTAAAATCTGTATATAATGGAGAGATAATATTCCATACCTCTTCATATGCAATTATTACAATGAGAGGAGCTATGAGAACTAAAGCAAATTGGATATAAACAATAAATACAGCAACATTATCAGCTGTTGTTATAACAGAATCGGCTGGATCGTATTTTCCCATCGATTTAGGCAGTAATAACAATATTGTGGTATAAAAATCTAGAGTATTATCCATTGCTCTTGCTAATATTGCAAACAAAATTGTGATACTGAATCTTTTTGTTCTCCAAAATACAATACCAATTAAGATACCTAGAATCAAAGCTTCAAAAATCGTGTACAAATAATAAATTGTATCAGTGAAAATAAAAGTTCCCGACGAGAAAGCAATTGCCTGGATTATTGCAGGAATAAATATCATAGCACCCGGTCCAAGGTTATAGCTTCGGGCTTCATTTGCCAGCAGACCTCTAAGCAAAAATTCCATGGACACATAGATTGCAATAAATGCAATCAAAGTTAGAAGCTTTTCCTCATTTGTTAAAAATATCCAAAAGCGAGCAGCTGTTATAAGCTGTGCATCAATTGTATAAAAATTTTGACTGACTGGAATTATTGCGCCTAGACCGTAAATCTGAGTGATAATGAAACGTGTGAAAAATTTTATACCGAAGTACAACCCCATTAACGGTAGTAAATAGACTAAACTATTGATTAAATTCATATGTTTACCCTGTGGGCGATAAAATAGGTTTCGTTTTCGCATTTCAGAGTCTGATAATGCAATTATCGCTATTCCCGTGATAATAGTTGGGATTATAAAGACAATACTTTGAGAAGGAGAAACAGATGGATCTATGGCACCCCAGCCGCCATCGGATTCGGGTAAAAGAGCAAAAGCGATTAAGAGTTGAAGTAAAATTGAAAGAATTATGACCGGGAAATAAACCCGGTAAAAAGAGGAAAGAAATGAGTATCCCTGCACGGAGTTAATTTGATGTAGTTGACGTTTTTCTCCTGAATAGAAATCCCAAAATGCACCAACTGTAGCGACTGCTAAAATTAATAGACCAACATAATATATTGTTTTACTTGTGTTGGAGTCAATATTTATTAAAATCGTAAATAGGGTTATTATAAAAATAATAATTGATGCAAAAAATAACGACTTCCAACGATTATCTATTAGATAATTGGTTATTTTTTCTCTCATTCTACATTCTCCTCTTCGAATGAAATTATAGCGTCTACATGTGCACGGGTTGACCTTCGGCTTGCTAAAATCAATTTTCTCAAACGAATAGCAACAATTAGGAATATAATAATTATAATTCCATATACTGACCACCTTAATCTTATATTTTCTTCGATTTTAACACCGAATGATAGCTGGTTGTCTTCCTCGTTGATTTCGTCAACCTGGTCCTCTGTATCGACATCAATCAATATATTCATTTCCGAAACCCCAAAACTAATAAAACGGCGAATTTCAAACCTCAACGTTTCGTTAACCTGTAAGAAATCGTAATCTTCATCCACTATCGTTTCATCATCAAGAGTAATTTCTAAATTAAATCTACTTGCTGGTAAACTACCATTCGATATCACCTCGAGTATTATAGTCTGCCCGGTATATTCCTCGTGCGTAGCAGGTATTACTTGAATTTTATAAGCTGCAAGGTTTGGGAATCTGTACCAAGTGGATAAGATACCTGTAACGTTTTCATCACCTGTTTGAGCATTCAAGGGTATATTAATGAAAGCAAGGGATGGAGACATTGGATGGCCTAATTTTCCAGGTGAACTTAAAAAACCAAATGCGGATTTATTATTAGCTAGCGTAACATGACTGTCATCAATTCCGTTGTAAGATAGTGTTTGAGACGAAGATCGATTGAAAATAAGCCGGGAGGATAATGAATATTGATCAGATTGATAATCATAAATGCCAGTTATGAATTGTGTTCGATTATTAATTGCACTCAAGTGAGATGTGTACCCTTTTGGAGTTGCAAATAATTCACCAGCCCTCATTTCGGGAGCTGCAATTAATTGAATCGTACTAGTCCTCATTAATCCTGCATATTTATACTTTATAGCTAAATTTACTACAATATCTCCTCGAGTTGAATTAATACTTCTAAGACCTGGATGAAGTTTAAATTTTTCTTTTTCAAATATAATTTTTTTATCAATTTCACCATTTGAGTATCTAAACTCTAGTTCTGTTGGCGTTTCTGGATCCACTGTTATTAATGAATGATCGATTTCATCCACTCGAGGTGAAGTAATATTACTATCAAATATATAATATGAACCACGCAGGTAACCAGGAACAGACATGCTAGCAGATCCTCCCTCTTCAGATGAAATAAATGCAGCATTTGTGGGGTTTGTACTATTAATATACGCGCCTTCCTGTACCGGTAAAGTAATTGTAATCTCTCCAGGGGAGATTGGCCATGGTCTAGCATGTTTAGAAGGGTTAGCAATATTTATTGTTGTACTTGGACTTGTTGTTACCAAAGAAATCCATCCATCAAATGGAGCTTTATATTCATATCCCATCATCCGTGCAGATAAAATTGAATATGCAAATGAATTATCAGTGTAAATATCTTCTGTTTGCCTTTGACCAGTAACCAGAGCTGGACTTGTTGTTCTGATGAGTGATCCATTGGTCAATCCCCGATTATCAATTGGATTAAATGTAAATTTTGTTGGGGTACTCACTTCCATCTGTTTCTGGCCAGCCTTATTTATTGAGAAAGAAGTAATCAACAAGGATGGTTGTACTAGCCAAACAATGATTTCAGAGAGACCGTGTTTATGTGTGATATTGAACACTAAGGGTACATAATAATCATAAAATTGTGGTGATCCACCTGAAGCTCCTGAAGATGAATCTGGAGGAGGTGGGGGTGAACCTTCATCTCCAGCTGATGATCCTGTTGAATTTACAACGTTTGTGGAAATAAATAGTACTAAAATTAATGTGAAGCAATACAATTTATACATGTACTAGTACCTCTGTTGTTTGAGACCAAAATAGGCTAATAATATTTTCTCAGTTAAATCTTCTGAATGTGTCTCCACGACCCGGATTTCCAAACCTCGCAATCTACGTTTGAATGATTTTATCTCATTTATTTTCTTATTGATCTCGTATGAATAAATACCAGAGACAATCGGGTCGGAAAAATCAGCAACAGTTTGGTCTTTAGTCTCCGGATGAGGAAATTTAATTTTTCCTATTTGCCCTGGAAAATTAAATTCTCCATAGTCCGTGATCTGTAATACCTGTAAATCATGTTTAAAGCCTTTAGCTATCCTAAACCCTTTGGTCAAATTTTCATTATCGTCGTGAAGATCGGTAATTACAATAATTATGCTTCTTCTTTTCAAGGAAGTTGAAATCTTTATCAATGCGTTACCAAGATCTGTAGTCCCTTCAGGGATTATATTCAGCAATTGCTTGTAAACATAAAATTCATGAGCTTTTCCACCCCTTGGAGGCATAAAAATAGACAATTCATCTGAAAATGCCCCAAATCCAAAAAAATCCTTATTTTGTATTGCTGCATGAGCTAATGAAGCAATCGATATGATTGCAGCTTTCATTCTAGGTTCTTTTTTACCAAGCATCATTGATGCAGAAACATCTGCTAATAGAACCACATTTGCATTTCTTTCAACTTCAAATTCTCTTACAATTAAGCTGTTATGTCGTTTGGCAGATGCGCGCCAGTCGATATGACGTAGATCATCACCAGATTGGTATTCTCTCAAATCTGCAAACTCAGTTCCGTTCCCCAAAAACAAAGATCGCCGATTACCCGATAAGAAACTAGCAACTTTTTGCTTGGCAATAATTGATAATCCTTCAATACGTTTGGATAGTAGCAAAGATTCAGACATGAATTAACCTCATCTTATCGCAAGTACCATAGATTTCCCTATATTTTCATACTTACTTAATTGTACTTCATCTGGAACAAAAGTTGGATCCCATAACATCTGATCAACATATTCTAACATATTATAACTGACATCACTAGAACTTTGATTTGATTTTTCACACCACCAATTTTCCAATTGATAATGTGTTGGTATGAGAATAAATACATCGTCTTCAAAAGAGGCTGTATAATTCATTAACAATTCAAAATAATGTTTCGCCAATTTATAAGCATTAGAATCCTTAACTTGAAGGAATTCCTTGTTGATTTTAATTTTACCTGCGATTTCAGATGGAAAATCTTCTGTTAATTCTTCATCATAATCTCTTCTAATCTGTCTTTTCCGGCGATTTGCCGATAAAACTGAATAAAAAGCAGTCATTGGAAGTATATCATAAAGCCACTCATTACTTGAAATATTGTTTTTTCGTAAAATACTTTTAAACGAAAGCGAGATATACAAAATAAATGGGATCGGCAACAAAAATAATTGAAGAATTAATATAAAAGCATATTCTGGTCTTGAACCAGTCTGAAAAATTAATATCAGTGAAGTGAAAAATATTAATATAGCATATGACGATGCGATCCATAAAGAACCCTCTTGATGGATAATACCTGCAATAATTCCCCCTAAAATTGCAAAGGAAATTAATTGTATAGCTTGGTTGAAGGAAGCTGTAGATAAAAACGTCACTGACATTAACATGACAAATACGATTGAGGAATAACATGCAGATTGAATTCCAAATATTACAGGCTCTATCCGCCGTTCAAGAAGACCACCAGAGATTCTATTTCTGCGATCTATTCTGGCATTATCTTTTCGAAGAATTATTGATTTATCAGCTGCTAGCAATCCAATGATTGAACCTACTGTAATTGTAAAAGCATTTATTGTACCATCTAATAATTGAGCACTATCTGTTCTATACAAATCTGTAACTTCTTCAAGCGTTCCATCTTGAGTCGCAAATACTGCAAAATATATCATTGCTAGAAAATAACCGTGAGCAATTGTTGATTTAACTGACCTTAATGCCGCTATTGAAGGAGAGAGCTCCCTAGTTTCCCAAACTGCGTCTCGAGTGTAAAATGAAAAACGAGATTTCAAATTATTCAATCTTACCTTTTGTACATAAATCTCAATTAAAAATGGAATTGATGCCACAACTATGAGTATCAGAACAAATTTAATTGTGATATCCGACACACCAGTGAACAGTTTTAAAAGATTTAAATTAAACAGTGTTTTACTACCTGTTAAGTAGGGTTCTACTGATTTTAGATTATTCAATAGGTGAAGAAGTATTAGGACAAGGAAAGGAATAGTATACAACAGACCTTGAAGGGTATTGATTATGTAAAATCCAACAGATGTACCCCTAGCGGTTTCAGACACCACACATTCAATTTCATCTGCACCTAAGCGGCGTTTTCCTTTGATTACTGCTCGTCCAGGACGAATCCTTGAAAAATGTGTAAAACCAAATAATGAAAAATAACTTTTTACTCTTTCAGTAACCCTTCTTACCTGTATCGATATTTCACTCATCGATATTATCCTCCTTGATCTCGACTTTTTCCTGGTCTTTTCTAACTAGTTTTGAGATGCCTACAATAATAGCTGGTGTGATTAACAATACTAAAAAAGTTCCATAAATTGGTAACCACTTAGAAAAGAACTTGCTTGGTGGAAAACCATAAATATTTATTAATTGAGCCATTTTATTTTTTTTAATAAATATTGTATC
>CAZRLL010000032.1:0-1410 GCA_964600735.1 uncultured archaeon | reverse complement strand
GTGAATTCATAATTATCTGCGGGAACAATTGTTACTGGATCGCCGATATTAATACTCTGTACATTAATGGCGTTTCCAGTGAATATTAATAAAACAATAATTATGTTTAGATATATAATCTTCATATTATACCATCCTTAAGTCAAATTTCTTTGAGAAATTCGTTAATTAGCTGATTAAATTCTTTTAATTGGCCGTAATCAATTGCATCATCTGGACTCATCGATTGACCCATCGATAATATTTCCATCAGAAGATTTTGATCTGTTTTTAACTTACGTTTATTGATTTCAGCAATAATTTGGGTGTTTTCCATCACCGAAACATCCCTCCTTAACTTAACAGACAGATTATTCAACAGCCTCCAATAGTGACCAATATAACTATCATACAACCGATCATTAGCATCTTTTGCGACGGCTTTTACTAATGCATCAATTTGAGGTCCTTCGATGAATATTTGCTCTTCTTGTTGCTGTTCAATTCTCTCAATCAGTTTTTGATAACGCCTTCTCAATACCCAGTAAGCGATTAAAAAACTTATCAGAGGCGCAATAATTCCAAGTATCGAAAATAATAATATCTCAGAACTAGCAACATCGATGTATTCTTCTAAGTCCTGTTTCTGGTCTTGAATTACTTGAAAGGGAGTATCAAGATTATCAATTGCATCGATTATACTAATAAATGAAAATGTAATTTGAGTCTCAAAAACATCATGAAAAGCATCCATTCGTCTATCAGAATCCGTGAATGTTACATTCCATCTTCCAGTGGTTGTTTTAGATATACCCTTATTGACATCATTCCCTAGTAACTCTGATGGTGAAGCACTGTAAAGATATGCTCCAACAGGAAGAATGACTGAATACTGTAAATCAACATAGAAAAACCAATCTTCGTCTATGATGTCTTCGGAGGTTAAGAATACGGTTGGTTTGAAAAATTCCATCCAAAACCTATCCAAATAAACTAACATATTAGAATTATTGTGAACCTGATAGGGTCGATTTATTATGTACTTTATATAGAATCCTGCATCATGGACGACAAACCTATTTTCTTCTTCTTCATACCGCAATTCGGTTCCGAATTCATCAAATGCTTCGAATTCAAGATTTGTAATGGATGTATTGATGTAAACAAATATTTCATCTTCGATTACTGGGAATTTAATCTCGATGGTTTCAGTTAATGTTAAATCTTTATTGAGATCATACAACCCATTCCAATAAATTGTTTCAACCTCTACCTGCCCGTTTACAGAGATAGGAGCAATAAAGAGAGGTATAATAATAATACTGGATAGTAGCAGCGATTTGGTAGGTACTTTTAATGACTCGCTCTTTTCGATGTCACTTGCCACCCGTCTCGGTAACTCTTTGGCTTGGTTCAATTTGGGTTGGAAAC
>CAZRLL010000031.1:20843-25169 GCA_964600735.1 uncultured archaeon | reverse complement strand
GGTATGACCATGTGTGTTTTATCTAATGGTGGGGGTGTAGGAACAAGTAAGGCAATAAATGGGGGTTTTGGACTTGTTTTGGATGGATCCGAAAGAGTGGATAAAATAATACGATCTGCAATGGAATGGGATGTTCTTATAGGAGTTGCTCGAAGATCATGGGCAAGAAATGATCCCGCAATGCAAGTGATTAGAAACTGGAATAATAATAATGAAGGCAGGGGTTTCATCACTATCCCATTAATAGCTGATGATAAATTGATTGAAAATATAATTGAAAATTCTCTGAAAATCTAGCCTCGAAGATTCTAGTTAATTTGACAATATTACTTCTGCATTTTGAGATTTTAAGATTTATTTAATTTTTGTTAAATCTGTTTGGTTTTCTATTAGTTCTATTGTTTAAAGGGAAAATAAATTATCCAAGAAATCTTGCTGATGCTCATATTTGCAGACTTAGATAGAGTTGTCTCAAATAAATTATGGCGTGACTCGCTAGCATTGGGTCTGTTCCTAAGCTTAGATGGTATTTTATTTCTAAACACATTTTATCTTCTTCAGAAATATCTTGTTGAGCTCCTAAAACAAATAAGCAAGTACTCAGTTCATCCTTGATTTCTGAAATCATGGATCCATTTTCATCAAGGAGCACAATTTCTGAATATTCTATATCCTCAAGTAATTCTTCTAGAGATCCTTTGGTAAACCTTTCATCCCATTGATCTTGAATTCTACTTGCAATTGAAATTTCATCTTCTTTTTTTGTTTGATCAGAACTATACCAGGTTAACCACCCGGTTTTCGCCCCTCCTTTGAGAAAACAATGTATCACCGTACAATTTTGGTTCAAGATAGGTCTAGTCGCAGCTAAAATGCATCTTGCAATGATATCAATTCGTCCATGTCCCGGTAGATCTTTCAAATTAAAATCCGGTGTAGGTATTGCTTTCTGGCTTATAATGAGGAATTGCATTTATTATCATTTATTCAATTTTTATATGACCACCAATAGCAATATTGGGTGCAATAATTACTTCTGTATCGACAATTGTTCCAGGATATAACGATGAGTGCTCTCCAATATGACTACGCGCCCCAATGATTGCTCCGAATTTGTCCAGGGGTACGATCATCTCGACACCCTGAATTTTAATCTTAATTTGAGTATGGGGTCGCATTTGATTAATCGTGATTGCTCCTGAGTGGAAAGTTGCCTGAGGACCCACAATGCTCGATCCAATATAAGATAATCGAGCAATTGATGCTAGCTTCATAATTATTGAAGATCTTATTTCTACACCCATTCCAATTTTTGCATATTCCTGGATAACAGTATTATCTCGTATTAAGCTATTATTTCCAATAAATGCCCCTTTACCAATATAAACTGGACCTCTTATTACCGTTCCATTTAATATTTCGACATCAGCAGCAATTTTTACAGGACCTTTTATTTGCACGTTTGTCTCAATTTTAGCTTTAGTAGAGATCTCACTAGATGTTAGCTGACTCAAAATGTAGGCATTAGCCCTCAAAAGATCCCAGGGGTGCCCAACATCAATCCAAGATTCATTCCAGATTCCAGCTGCAACATCACCACCATCTTTTATGAAATGATTGAAACATTGGTTAAATGGAGTTCCTTGGCTTAAATATTCAAAAATTTTACCTGTAAGCAAGAATGTTCCTGCTACCACGTAATTACCATCTCCGGGTTCACCATCGGGAATCACTTTTTCGATGTAACCTCGTGAATCTAAATTTACAACTCCAAAATCTTGAATTTCAGACTGCAGCGCGACCGCTATGGCCATTTCTGAACCAGTATTATCTGCGGCATTTAAGGTTCGGGTTAATAATGATTGATCTGCAATAATATCACAGTGAGTTAGAACAAACTTCTCATCTGTTTGGAATAAAGATTTCACTGAAAGAATGGCACCATCTATTCCCGGATTTTCCTGGTCTATGAAGTGAAGTTCAACACCGAAGTTTTCCCCTCTGCCAAAATACGATCGAATTTGATCAGAAAATTCCCCCACCACAATGTAAATATCATTTATACCACTTACTGACAATCGTTCAATAGCATATTGGATTAATGGTTTATCCAGAATTTTAATCATGGATTTAGGCAATTCATCTGTTATGGGTTTTAGTGCCTTCCCATGACCAGCAGCTAGTATTACTCCTTTCAAAATTTATCCTCCTATTCAACTGTGACACTTTCAATTGAATTTTTCTCGATATTCAAATTATAATGGATATCATAAGTTTGGTTATGCTGTATTGAAATACTTGCATAATTTATGATATTATGAATAAATTGCACTTACGATACCTCAATCTTTTGTATCTAATGTTCGAGTGACCTTATCGATGATAAAATTACTTATTTTGCTATGAAATAACTATTGGAAGAATGCATTAAAAATAAATGATTGCAGCTTTGCAGATGGGAATATTTGATCCATTTGTTTCTTCTATCAAATTTAATCTGTACTTACATAAATCTGGAAAATGTGATTTACTTTAAATATACAAAACTCTCAAAAAGTGTAAAATTTAGCCTTATTTCCCCAAATTTAGATGATATTTGTACATTATTTTTCAAATTTTAATGGCTTAGAAAATTTCATCTTTCCTATGATCAACCGGATTATAGGCAGAGCGACCCATTTATAGGTAATCCTTTTAATATTTGAAAATAATATGATTGCTAAATAGGGTGAAAATTTAAAAAATTACAGATATTGGATAACAGCTCTTTTTGTTGTATTCTGTTTACAAACAGCAAGTATGACCAGTAGCCAAGTAAATACAATTGACAGGATTAAAATAGCACAAACTCCAGATGCTAGGATTGCTATTGTGTACTCAACCGGGGGTCTTGGAGATTTAGGTTTTAATGATATTGCCGAAAAAGGAATTGTAGATGCTATCCAAACTCTTACTGATGCCGGAAAAACAGTTACAGTAGATGAAGCATGCACAAGTCAATGTGATCTCACCGATATCACTGTAAATATAGAAGCTTTTGCAAACAGTGCCACAACATATGACTTAATCATTGGTATTGGATTCGGTGCAACTGATGGTATTAACGCTTCCGCTCGAGCACATACCAATAGGAATTTCACGATTATTGATGCAGTGGTGGATTTACCCAACGTACGATCTATTACCTTCAAAGAGGAGGAGGGATCCTTTTTAGCTGGTGCCATGGCAGCCATGGTCAGCAAGACCAATGATATCGCTTTCCTAGGTGGTCTTGACATTCCTTTAATCAATCGTTTCCTTGCTGGGTATGAACATGGTGCTCGTGAAATTAATCCAGATATTGTAGTTCGTGCTACGTACTCACCAGATTCAAAAAATCCCTGGGGAGATCTAGAAGGAGGGAAATTAATTGCTGAACAATTTCTGGGACTAGGATCTGATGTCATTTTTGCTGCAGCAGGTGGGACTGGATTTGGAGTCTTCGATGCGGTTAAAGCACACAATACTAAGGGAGGAAATAAAGTATATGCTATCGGAGTGGATAGTGATCAAGACGTATTTTCCATAGGAGATATATTAACCTCAATGCTCAAAAGAGTTGATATAGCAGTTAAAGGTCAAGTTATTGATGCTACCTTTGGGAATTGGACTTCAGGTGTAGAAAATCGAGGTATTTTAAAAAATGGGGTTGGAATATCAAATATGACCTATACTCAAGCAGAAAAAAATACTATTTACGAGGGAACCATGACACGAGGGGACAAGATACTTGACTTCAAAAAAGCTATTACAAATGGGTCAATTGTTGTCCGTAACGATATTACGGGTGCTTCTATCAACTATAATCTGATTCCAGATGCAAGAATCGGAATTGTCTATTCTGGATTCGATAGTACACTTATCGATATCGATGAACCCAATGATATTGCCAAAAAAGGAGTAATGAGTGCTATTGACTCAATTAGAAAGGCTGGAAAAACAATTATTGTGGATGAAGCCTGTACAAGTGATTGTACACAAATTGAAATTTCGAATGCGATAGAAAATTTTGCATCAGGACCTACAATTTATGATTTAATAATAGGAATGTGGTTCACTTCACTTGATGGTATAACTTTCTCTGCAAAAGTACATCCCAGTCAAAAATTTTTGATTGTTGATGAGATTGTTGATTTACCAAATGTGAAATCAATAATGTTCAATGAACAGGAAGGTTCGTTCCTCGCAGGAGCGATGGCAGCGATGGTAAGTAAGACTGGAGATATTGCTTTTCTTGGAGGACTTGACATTCCTTTAATCAATCGATTTCTAGCAGGTTTTGAACAT
>CAZRLL010000031.1:0-20833 GCA_964600735.1 uncultured archaeon | reverse complement strand
ACATGGTGCAAGGACAATAAATTCTTCTATTATCGTACGGGCTACTTACTCACCCGATCTAAATAATCCCTGGGGTGACGTCCTTGGGGGTGAAGCCATGGCAAAAATATTCTTACAATTAGGTTCTGATGTGATTTTCTCTGCTGCAGGTAGGACTGGTGATGGCGTGATCAACACTGTAAGTTCATATAATGATATAAATACGGATAAGGTCTATGCTTTTGGAGTAGATGTAGATCAAGACGATATCTCACCAGGAGATGTATTAACCTCCATGATTAAACAATGGGATTTGCCACTGAGGAAATCAATTATTGATATTGCCTTTAGTAATTGGACCGCAGATTATCATAATTTAGGATTATTGGAAAATGGCGTGGGTCTAACAGACATGAAAAATACTCAAACAGAGAAAAATGCCATTTACGAGGGAACCATGACTCGATGGGACAAGATCCTTGAACTCACCAATACTATTACAAGTGGGGTAATTGAGGTCCGTAGTGGTATTATAGGTGCAGCTATCAATTTTAATTTAACTATTCCTATTCCTCCCACATCTTCAACAACAACCACAACCACGTCAACAACAAACACTACAACTTCAAGTAGTACAACAACTCCTACAACTTCAAGTAGTACTGCACCTGAACTCCCAGGTTTTACTTTCCTTGTAATAGTTGTCCCAATCAGTCTGCGTTATGCTTTCCGCAAAAAGTGGAAATTAAAATAATGTAATTCTATCAAGAAGAATCAACACATTACTGTAGATGGATTATATCACGAAATTTTTTTAAAAGGTAAATTGGGTCAAAAATGGTTGATATGAAAATTTTTACGGATAAAACCTTTAGCATTTTGTGTGATCCAAATGTATTAGGGAATAAATTACCTACAAAATATATTTACCAATCTACCTCACGTGAACAAAAGCAAGCTATTGAAATAATTGAAAAATATTTGGAACACAAAAGGGATATCGATTTACTGAAAATGGCATTCGATGAAGATTCAGAGATGTTACTTGGAAAATTGCTAAAATTAAAAAATGAAGAAAATTGGTATTTACTGACTGATAAATACCTTACATCCCTTCTTCATTTATTGAAAAGAGAAATTAAAAACATCAAACCTGAGTTAGGTTCGAAAATACCAATTGAACTAATTAATGATATCACTCATTTTATCCCTATATATAAAGATGGTGATGTTCTAAATCATGACTTAATCATAAATGGGGTGGTGGAGATTGACTATATCGCGCGAGGTAAAAATAATTCAGATCAACTTTATTCACCTAATTACACTAGGAAATTTGAAATATTTAGGGATACACAATTTACAATTTCCTTAAATTTTAATCAAGGTTTATTTGTTTGGTATTATTTGAATGTAGATCCATCACATAGAGGAAAAGGGTTTGGTAAAGCTTTGGTGAAGAATATTGAGACTTACGCCCATAAAATAGGATTTAATCGATTTTCAGTCGAATGGCCGAATCGTGGATTCTGGGTGAAACATCTCAATTATAATGTTGAAGACGAGTGGCTATTTCAGATAGAAGATGATTACGCCTATTCAATTGAAGGTTACAAAGAAATTTAGTTTTATCCTAAAAATATTTATTGCTTAATTATGACCTGGATATCCATTGTTCACTTCTAATTTTTCGATTTTTCATGATAATTTACTACAGAGATTCGATTTTCTAAGTGTTCGCATTGCACATTTCCAATAGATTTAACTAGGAGTATGTCTAGTTATATAGTAGTTTTTCCATATTAATATTAGATTCCTTTCTATTGATGGAATCAGTCACTTAAATATCAATTTTGATACTTAATCTCAATCATTAAGTGATAACTATGACTTGTTCATCTGGATCAATTAAGACTGTTAAGGTTCCTGTGGATCTGAATCAAATGTCTCCCTGGGAGCAAACAATAACTGCTGAACATGTTATTTTTTTAACTACCAAGAATATACAATAGGAGAGAAAAATAATGGTAATTCAATATAATGGGAGAGTGGGAAAAGGCAACTCAAGAGGTGTCGGTTGGTTAACCCTTCCATTTAGATTCAGAAATTCATTTGAACTTGGGAAATATGCTAAAGTCAGACTATCTCTTGTTGACTGTACAACAACTGAATTGCATCTGAAAATCTCAAGGAATAAGAAATGCTGGGGATTTTACATCCCCAAAGGTATTTGTCTGAAAAACAATTTGATTGGAAATACTTATGATATTATAATTCAAAATTCAAATAATTTCCCTATCACAATTTCTGTAGATAAACGGATCATCATTCCTCTTTCAATTGTAAATCAGAATGATATGAGACCAGAGGATATCTGGGAAGTTGAATTAGAAATCGGTGATCAAAACTTTCAGGAACCTGTAATAATTAGTTTTACTGATAGGTCCTATCGGAATCGGATAGGAGAATATTCCTTTACAGTCAGACTAAATAATATCCCGGTTGCTTGTAAAGGAACCTGTCTACTCATTAGAAAATTGGAAAAGCTAAAATGGAAAGATATCTCTAATGAATCTAAGATATATTTACCTAATTTACTAGCAAAAGACAATTCAGACTTTCAGGTTGGAAAAATTGACAATCAGGAAATGATAATTTTTCTGGGAAGGCACACACCTATAATTACTCCTATTCTTTTGGATATAGAAGAAATTGTGCATTATATGGGTGCATATTTTGCCGATGGAACAAAAAAAGGACATGCCTGGAAAATTATGGCATCCACTCCTGAACAAGGTATATACTATACGAATCAATTTATGGACTTAATTCATAATCATCTCTTAATTTATTCATTAACATATAGTAAGAAGCCATCTGATCCTAGATCTAATGCGGAAATAAAGGCTAATCTTCAATTGTACTGGAGTGAAAATGCAAATCTACATGTTGAAAAAATTTATATTTTAAAGGCTAAAACAGATAATCCAAGAAAATGGAATGAATTTGGATCAATGGGAATAAGAGATAATAAAGGATTAGTAATGATTTTCCACAATTTAATCCTGAACAAATTAATTCAAATTATTGATTTATCAACAAATACTACTACTTTATGGAATTTTCTATTTGGTTTATTTGAAGGTGATGGATATGTTGCAGGGGGTAAAGATAGGATTGGCATTGGGTTAGCTACTGATTTTCAAAATTTTGCATACATCACAAAAATTATGGACAAATTACAAATTAGATATATTGTTGATAAAACAAAATGGAGGAATGGACTATCAAAGGGCGTAATGATCGAATTTTATCTTTATGAAATTCTTAATCATCTTAATAAACTTAAAACTAATCTATTCAAGTACTATCCAAAAAGAAGGAAAAGGTTCAAAAAACGATTAATAAATAAATCTACAGTACAGTATATACTAAATGAAAAAGATACATACCCTATTACGTCTACATTTTTCATTCAGTCTAACCGTAAAAATTTGAAGAACATAAAATATGCAATATTGAACATTTAATTACCGGCAAAATCCTACAATTTCGCATTTATGTTTAAATATTTTCACAAAACCGTCACACTTTTAGCAAGGTTCCTAGGTCGATCCGCGTTATATCCCCTTGTAGTTGAAGTATAATAGGCAAGCAGTTGTTGTGGAATTATAGTGGCGATCGTGGATAGGTAATTACTGAAACCCTTGGGAATTGTAAAATAATGGGAAAGGGTTTCAATCATTTCCTTATCGTCTTCCTCAATAATACCAATTGTTGTAGCCCCTCTTGCAGCCATTTCCTGCACCGACCCCATCATCTTATCTCGAGTTGAATCCTTGGGTATGGTAAAAACTACCGGATAATCATCTTCCACCAGAGCAATTGGTCCATGTTTTGATTCACCGGCTGGATATGCTTCTGCATGGATATAACTGATTTCTTTCATTTTTAAAGCTCCTTCTAAGGCAGATATATGTGATATACCTCGTCCCAAGTAGAATGCAGAATTTTTTTTGCTAAACCAATTGGATAGGTCTCTGGTTTTTGCCTCATTCTTACGAATTACAGTGTTTATTGTTTTTGAAATCCCACTAATGGCTTCATCGAATTCTTTCAATTCGTTTGAATCCAAACTCCCGGTATAATTAGCAATACTCCTAGCTATTCGCCAAATAGAATAGGTTTGTGCGGTATAGGTTTTTGTTGCCGCAACTCCAATTTCAGGACCTGCGTGAATATATGCCACATCATCAGAAATAGTGCTTAGGCTAGAACCTGTCACATTAATAACAGATGAAATGCGACTTCCCCTGGCTTTGGCATCTTTTATTGCCTGTATCGTATCCAAAGTTTCCCCACTTTGACTCACTGCCAGAACTACCGTATCCTCATCAACAACCGGACTTATTGTATCCCATTCTGCAGCAATACACGGTAAAACTATTGGTCCACCCAGTCTTGGGAAAGTATGATAAGCATTCAAAGATGCATAATGGGCAGTCCCCGCAGCGACTACAATGATTTTTGATGCTTCAACCATTATTTTTCCTAATCTTTCGAATGTTTGTCCTTGAGTTGCTTGTTGAGTACTTAGAACGGTGGATTGCTCATGGATTTCTTTTAACATATGGTGGGGAAATCCACCTTTTTGAGCTGCCTCTGCAGTCCAGGTAACTTTATGTGGTTTTCGTTTAACAACTTCCCCTTTTAAAATTGATAGGATACTATACTTATCAGGATCCAGTATTGCTAGTTCATTATCCTTTAAAATAATAATTTTATTAGTCCAAGGTAAAAATGCCGGGATATCACTTGCGCAAAACATTGCTTTTGAAGCGATGCCCAATACTAGAGGATTATCCTTTCTAATGGCATATATGCGATTTGGTTCGCCTGTATGACTCACAACAATTGCATAGGTACCCGTAATTGCCTTGGTTAATTGAATCAATGCCTCTTGCATAGTTTTACCATTTTCTAATTCATGAGCAAGAAAGTGAGGTATAATTTCAGTATCTGTTTGACTGGTAAATTCATAACCAAGTTCGATCAATTTTTTTCTTAAATCTAGGAAGTTTTCTATAATTCCATTGTGAATTGCCACAACATTCCCATGCATTGACAAGTGTGGGTGGGCATTGATTTTGCTAGGAGGTCCATGTGTTGCCCATCGTGAGTGACCAATAGCAGTATTGCCCATCAACTTTTTAAATTTGAGTCTATTTCCAACTTCTTTGATTGCACCTTTATCTTTTCTAATTTCAATTTCTTCTGAACTGATCAGGGCGATACCAACCGAATCATAACCCCGGTACTCCAATCTTGTCAATGCTTCGTATATCTGCTGACCTATAACCCCATTCTGTTGCAATTTGGTAATACCGATTATACCACACAATTGTCTTTGAACCTCCTATTCATCACTAATTGTTAATAATTACATTTTACTGATAATTTTCAATGATTTTAAGCTTAACTTATATTCTTATATCTGTGATCAATTTGATGTACGCGAAAAATTTGCCTTCTTGTTCTTATTCATGAAATATTCTCACAATTATATAAAAAATCTCATCCATTAGTATATCAAGGTTTAATCCACAGAATCATACCTTGTTTATAATCTTCTGACGTTAATTTGAAAGGGAATTCAACAGAATTGGTTTTGTTGAATCCATAAGTTACGGTTATTTTGCAAGTCTGTTCTTTATCTAATTCTATTAAATCTCCATCGTCATAACATTCAAATAATTCAATCCTCCCCTCTTTTGGAGGTACATAAAAAGGTAATACTGGTATTTGATCAATGAAGTCTTGTTGTGACATATTGTAAGCACCTGATTCAGTATTTTCTCTTAGTTTGACTCGCCTGCCAAGTCGAGCTTCTTTTCCATCAAACTCGAATTTAATATCTGAAACTACTCCTGGTCTGATACCAATATTATTCAAAACTGCAGGAAGAAAAAGCATTTTTTTTGCTTCTTCACCTCGACTAATATTCCAAATTCCATATGTCACAAATTTATCAGGTTGTACTACAGCACCTTGCTGAGCTTTCATAAAATTGTAAACTGATAAAAAAGCAGCACCTATTCCTGGAATAAATCCAAAAAATCCAGTTACTTCAATAGCCATTTTATGAAGTTTAATTTACAGATTTATTCATCTTTCTCAATATATTCGGTTGAGTGATCAATTACTAGTATGATGATGTGTTTTTACCATTATTCATGAAAATAATAAAACTGATTGTAAATAATTCTATTTATTTCTCTCTCTTTTCAATAAACTAGTACCAATGGCATGAAAGGCCTCTTCAACCATTTCCCCGGTTAGGGCTGATGTTTCAATATAAGTTATGCAATTCAAGGACTTGGCTTTTGCAAGTGCATCTTTTTTCTTGACTTTACGTTCTTTTTTCAGATCATTTTTATTCCCAACCAGGATAAACAATTGATTGGGTGCTTCCTTTTTCGCATCAAGTAACCATTGTTCCACATTTTCAAAACTATCCAGTCTTGTCAGATCAAATGTAACCAAAGCTCCTTTTGACCCTCGATAAAAGAGGTTTCTCATTCTGCTGAACTGTTGAGCACCAGCAATATCCCAAATACTATAACAAATAGTGGTTTTTCCAATTTTTGCATACTTAGAATATGGCTCCATCCCGATGGTAAGCACATAGTCCTTTACAAACTTTGCACTTACAAACCTATTTACCAATGCAGTTTTACCCACTGCTGCTTCCCCTAACAGAAGTACCTTAAAAGTGAACGCAGCATCTTGTTTTTTCATATTTACAATTTGATTATTCACAATTTTAAATAAATGAATTTCTAGAGGTAAATATTGAAACACAAGATATTTTTGCGTTAATAAGATTATTAATTGTCGAGAAATGTATAAAGAGCATTATCATCTTAGAATAATTATAATTTAAAGCAGAAACGAAACACATTAATTAATAATAATTAACAGTAAATTGGATATTTTCTCCCAATAATTTCAGAGAAAATTAATTCTCGAACCTCGTGGGCTCGTGGTCTAGCCCGGTTATGACACTGTATACCTGTTGGTGTGTGGCATATAGTCTCCTTGACGCTGGACTAATTGTATCCATCAAACTGGAGAAGGTCCCCGGTTCAAATCCGGGCGAGCCCACCATTTTATTTCGAAATCAAGTAATTTTAATTACTGATAAAATTAATAATCATCTACTAAGTCGGTACTAGATACCCATTTATTTGAATTCATATCTTTAGCTAGATGACCGCCAAGATAATTCCCAACTGAATTATCTACATAACTGTTTATATTGTCCTGAATTGATCTCAAGTCTTCTTTTATTTGACTTCTTTGTGACTGGTATTCTCCATAGTTTACTAGTCGATTTTTTGCTTGATGATCGAGATCTCGTACATTTTCTTGTAAATCCCCAATTCGTTTGCGTAATTCTTGTATCGATGAGGACTGAAATGGTATTTGTGGAGGCTTCTGATCGGGAATACCAAAAAGATGTTCTCTGAAAAAGGATATAAACCGATTAATTGCCGATTTATACTCATTTTTATTGGGTGCATTTTCTTCTATTGTTACAATTCTTTTTGCGCTTCCCACAAAGTATGGTTCTCCAGAAAGAATTAGGTCAAAGTATTTCTTTAATATTTCAATTATATGAGGTGAAGAATTTATTTTGATTTGATCATCCATTAAGTTGATTATTAATCGACTACCTTTGATCACTGAATGCTTAACAGAAATATCCAAGATTTTCTCATAATTAAATTTAATTCCTTGGGCTTTTTTCCCTCTTTTTCTAGGATTCTTAATTTCCTCAGGTAAACAAATAATCTGCTCGTCTGAAAAAATAATATAAGCTTGTGATCTGAATGTTTGTTTTCTCGTTGAAATTTTCATTCCAACTGGAGGAACTAAGGCTGCAACATTAGTTAATTTCTCTTGCAGATTCCTTGAGATTTCGGATAATAGTTCATAGTGTTTCTTTAAAGGAAATGCTAATTCTCTTAATTTTTCAAACTCGATCTTTATTTCATTAATCCAATATTGTATTAAATCAGATACTTGTTGTATTGATTTGGTTGTCGAACTCAGAATTGTTTCAGCGTTGCGATAATGCTCTAATTTTATATTATTAAAATACTGGATATGCTTCAGATCAAAAATAACCTCTTGTCTGACTTTAGACAACTGATTAATACCATTTTTAGTTATAAGAGTCAAGCCTTTCGAGCATTTATCTAGTTGATCTTCAATTTGTGGAAATCCTAAAAGCCCAGCTAATCTACACAATCGAACCAAAGTCACAAAAAAATCAAAAGTACGATGTAATTCAAGTATCTCAGGTAAAATGTTATTTAATTTAGTAATAATTGAGAAAAATTCACTTTGCAAATTGTTTAGTAACAAAGATGGATCTCCCAACAATATGCTGCGACAGTTCGGGCAACTTTGTTTTGCGGTGCGATTTATAATTCGACATGAACTACCACAAGATCCACAAAATTCTCCACTACAATGATTTTCACAATTTCCACAGTACCAATCAATAATAGAAATTTGGTTCACACATTTATTACAGGTTAACTGTGTACATTCCCTGCAAAAGAGAACACCTCGTTTACTTTGGCATAATTGACAGGGATACCTGGAATAAGTGTTCATCGATGATTAGAATATTGAAAATATATGGTAATATAACCAACAACAATACGCCCGTATTATATCGATAATACCTTTGATTTATCTACAAAAAATCTCTGGAGACAAAATTAGCTAAATGAGATTAATATTTATCTAAAGCCTTATAGGTGAGAAATTAATACAAATATCTTGTGAAATACAAGTGGATTAGCTGGTCAGAGGTGCTTTTCTAATGACTAAAAAAAGGAAAAGTGGTGGAAGATCGGGTGGTAATCGTGGAAATCAAGGAAATATGCAATGCTCAAATTGTGGTAGACAAGTCCCTTCTGATAAAATTAAGAAAGTAACCAGATATGTAAGTCTTGTTGACCCTTCTATGAGAAAAGAGTTAAGGGACTCAGGTGCAATTTTACCGAGGAGAAAAGTAACAGACTCCTTATGCGTTAGTTGTGCTGTACATTTTGGTAAAGTAAAAATTAGGGCAAAAAACAACCGAAAACCCGGTGTATGGTAGGTCGTAATATCTGATAAATTAATTTACTCAAATAGATGCATTTTCTATTTTAACTGATTATATTACTCAATAGTTCTTTTAAGCGCAAGTAATAGAATATAGATTCAATTTTCAATTCCCATTAAATCTAAATTGATTTTGTTACCATGAAATATATATGAAGATGATGAAAAAATAACGTGATGACTACTGTTCTAGTAAATGGTACAGGAACCATTGGTGAGCCGTTAATTGCACTGTTACTAAGTGTAAAGAATAAACTAAATATCGATGAATTAATTTTTTATAAACACACACCAAGATTGATTGATCGACCAATGCTACTTAATCTGAAGAAAAAAGGAGGATTAATGTGTGTTGAAGATGAAAAGGCAGAACAGTTCAAACATATGGGAGTAGAACCAGATATTTCATTCAAAGAAGCGTTAATTGATGCAGACATTGTTGCTGATGCGACTAAAGATGGCGTGGGCATGAAAAACAAAGAAGTATTCTACAAAAAAGCGGAAAAAAATACTTTGGGGTTCCTAGCCCAAGGATCAGAGTCTGGTTTTGGTACGATTTACGCTTCAGGTATTAATGATAATATTTTTGACAATAAAGTACCAAAATATATACAAATTGGATCCTGTAATACCCACGCTGCAGCTTCAGCTATCAAAAATTTTGGATTTAAAAATGGGAAACTAAATTTAGATCACGCTGATTTGACATTTATCCGGAGGGGAAGTGACGTCTCACAAACATCAGGTGTACAAGCTCCGACAATATCGGAATACAAAGATGAACGTTTTGGTACTCATCATGCGGCAGATGTGTGGAAACTCTTCAACACTCGGGGGTATGATTTGGACATATTTAGCTCTGCTATTAAGATAAATTCTCAGTATATGCATACTCTATCTGCCCACTTTACATTAAAAGAATCCGTGACTAAAGAAGAAATTCTTGATATAATTAATACTACACCTGAACTAGCTCAAACTAATAAAGTCGCAGTAAATCAAGTATTTAGTTTTGGCAGGGATCATGGACATTTTGGTCGAATATTAAACCACGCTGTTTTTGTTAGACAGTCAATCCATGTACATAAAAACCACTTATATTTCTGGAGTTTTACTCCTCAAGATGGAAATGCAATATTATCTTCAGTAAAAGCAATTTGCTATTATTTACACGAAAAAGATGATGTACCTAGGTTAATGAAACATGTTGAACCTTGGTTATTCAATGAAGTCTGACATTTAAATTGTTAAACCAATAAATAATATTGTTTAAGCCAAATAACAGGATTTTTATTACTGGTAGTAGTAATAATATCTATGGATAACGACTCATTTGACAAGAATTCTGAAATTAGGAAAGCTACAAAAAAAGGAGGGAAAGAGATATTGACTGGTATCAGTCGAGGTGGAATGTTATTCACAAAACGGGTTGCAGAAGGAGCTTTAAACGCGCAAACAGCTAAATCAAATGAAAAGGAAACATTCGATAAGGTAAAAGCTGCTGGAAATGAACTTGGAAAGGCGATTATTAAAGGGGCAATCGAAGGTGCAGCGGAAACCCTACATGGTATTCGAGCTGGAGTAACTACAATCTCTGATGCAATAAATAAGGGAAAGCGATTAAACGATGAAGATGAGCCATAACAGTATCCCAAAATGGAGATAGGACTCCAAGCAAAAGATATCGATTATTTATCGATGAACTGTTAGGGAGATATTTTATATTACGTGTATAGTGACATTAAATGTATCTATGGGGGGCTTTAAGAAATAATATCGATGAAAAATCATAACGTTATTAACGAGATTCTGATAGTCGAGTTAGTTAGTATCCTTGTTTGCAAACTATAGATATGTTAAATGTATTTCATCAATAATCATTAAATGATGCTAACGATAATAACGGTAATATGATTATCGTGTGAATATTTATTGGACCGATAGTCACACTAATCTGAATTATCAGTCCGAGAAATGAAATATCATCATTAGTCTAAAGATGAAAAAACGACAAATTCATCGATAAGAAATCAATATTGTCATCTATCACGAGTGTTCATATTTTATGCACATGTGATTACAATATTAATTTGTTAGTTTTTCCGAATTCAATTCATTCGAAAAAATACAAATCATTTTTTTCATATTACTCAATATCCCCATACCTAAAATAATGAATATAAAGTGAAGCGTAATTAGTAAATTAGTCAGAATTTTCATCAATTCAGATTTACTGAAATGGAAATTATTGTTTATTGCCTCGATGGTGTAATGGCAACATTAGGGATTGTGGCTCCTTAGCTATGGGTTCAATTCCCATTCGAGGCACCATTTTTTATATTTTTTCGCAAAAGAATATCAATAGAAAATGGATAATCACTTTTTTGACCTTTCCAAACAATTATTAGGAAATTTCAATATTTTCCTTTATTACTTTTATTGTAATCAATATTAATTGTGGCAATGTTGATATTGATAGTAATGAGTTGGAGATGGTGATACTTTGAAGTTGAAACCGAATACAATAAATGGTTTAACTTGGGGGATGAAAAATTTTGATGGGGTAGAATTTGATATAAGGTTATCAAAGGACAAAGAACTTGTTATTCATCACGATCATGTAATATCCAGCAAAGAAATAATTTCAGAACTAGAAAGTGAAAAATTAAAGTCACAAGGAGTACCATTGCTTAAGGATTTTTTTCAATATGAAAATGCTAGACAGCAAATTAAGAGTGGGAAAGCTCTTTGGATTGAATTAAAACCTAATTGTAATAATTTAATTCGCGAGTCTCAAGAAATTTCAGAGGATATTTTCCAATCACTAATGAACGCAATTGACGATTTCAAGGTCCCTCGATCATCAGTAAAAATATTATCTTTTAGCGAGGAGCTACTAACTCCTTTTGCTCTTGAAGGAGATTTTCCTGTGTATCAAATAATCCCAGATATCAACGAGTGTAGTTATAAATTTAGGATTGTTAAGGCTCTAGTTTATATATTAAGAAATTCATTGACGTGGCACATATCAAAAGCTCAGGAAAAGAAATATTCGGGTGTCTTGTTTGCTCGACAATACTTAATGGGGCTGATAAGATTGAGGCATCCATCATATACTAAAATGAAATTATACATACATGATGGTTTTGAACTGGGCACAAACCTGGGAAATGTTGATCTCGAGTCAAAATACCCATTATTGCATCGTTTCACAGATAACACTGGAATATTCCCGAGATTCGCTAAAAATGGTGAAGGTCAAATAATTGCACATCGAGGTACTGGAATCAAGGGAATAAAATTATTAGGTAGAGAGTAACTCCAAAAAATACTATTCATTCTTATTTATCGCCGTACTATAGAACTTACTAGAATTGTCTAGGTTTGTATAATTTTGTTCAATTTATTGTAAACTGTTCATAACCCTTCAAACTTATTTCTAGTACCTAACCGATAATCATTCTAATGGAAAATCACCAATCCAATAAATGAGTGAATCAATGCTTGATTTTCCTAGTTGGAGACGTGCATGGACACCAGCTCTTCGTGCCTTTGGATATGTAGCTGTTCTCTATGTACTTCTCTTATTATTTATAGTATTCCCAATATTCATTATTGTTTCTTTGGGAGCACCGACACTAATTTCTCAATTGACTGGAACTTTAATTCCAATCTTTATGTTATTATTATTATTCTTAGCAATCTTTAAAGTATTGGATGAAGAAAAAAGGGAATTAATTACCCTAGGAACAGTAAAATAAAACCTCCTCTCCTATTCTAAGCACGGGTATTATTGAAGTTCCATTATTCGCAAATCCAAATCATTTGACTCCACGCAATACCTCAATAGCAGAAAATGTGTCAAGGTGGCTGCTCCCTTCCGGACCTGACCAATTGCTTGATAAAGTTTTAGAAATCCACCCTACGGTTGATCCTTTCACACGCACCCTCTTTATTGAGATCACGTTTCAACGTCGCCCGAATCTTCAAATTAAATACTGGTTTACTCCGCAAAACGCCTCATAATCCACTATAGAGCCTGATGTGGTTTCAAGGTAGGCCCTAGCTACCCATTTAGTGTTGCTCATAGGAGAGGTCAAATGCAAATAGGAAATTTCCTAATGCAAGTTGATTTTTTTTTCATACAATATTTAATTTATTTTGTTGAACAAAGAAGATTGATGAATTCTTGACTCTAATTTTTTTTTTCATTTAATCGAATACCCATTAATATAATATGTTTACACTTTATATCACTTTTGTTTTCAAGTTTTATATTTTTATATTAAATACGTAGTATAATATATTCATATTTATATTTAAAGGACGCGTGTAGGTATCTCTAGGAAAAAAAATTGAAGGTGATAAATTTTGAAGATTGTAATTGCAATTGGGGGTAATATGATATCTGATGCGTCAAATAAGGATGAAACTTTTGAACATCAACTTGATAGAATTAAACAAACAACCAGAATAATTACAAAAATAATTAAAGAGGGTCATCAAGTTGTGATAACCCACGGAAATGGACCTCAAGTAGGCTCATTATTATTACAACAGAATGCTAGTATAGACGGTTCAATTAAGTTGCCATTATACGTCCTCGGTGCACTTACTCAAGGGCTAATTGGAGTAATGCTACAGCATTCATTATTGAATGAATTTCAAAATCATAAGATTGAAAATAATGTTATCATCATTCCTACTTCCGTTTTAGTTGATAAGCGAGATCAGGGATTTCAAAATCCCACCAAACCAATTGGACCTTTCTATTCCCCAGATGAATATTTTTTACTAGCTACAACAAACGGAGAAGTTTATCGTGAATTAAACAAAGGCTACAGAAGGGTAGTAGCATCTCCTGCACCAAAGGAAATATTAGAAGGAAATATTATCAAATGCCTTATTGATCAAAATCATGTTGTTATCGCAGTTGGTGGTGGTGGATCACCTACGATAAGACAGGACAAAACTTTACAACTTGTTGATGCCGTAATTGATAAAGATCTAGCATCATCCGTATTAGCAAAAGAGATCGGCGCAGATATGCTCCTGATATTAACAAACGTTGATGGAGTTTATCAAAATTTTGGCAGCGAAAAACAAAAGTTAGTTTCTAACTTAACCGTATCAGAAGCAACAAAATTACTTGATGATGGGAATTTGGGTTCTGGAAGTATGAAACCCAAAGTATACGCATGTGTAAATTTTTTGGAAACCGGTCATAGTGCTGTGATCACATCGCCTAACTTAGCTTTAGAAGCAATACACGGGAATGCAGGTACAACAATAAAAAATTAGTACAGCGTTCCTTTAGTTGATTTTTATTATAGATGTTCATTCAATTTAGGATTACACTTAAGAGATTATTCCTAAATATAATTACAAAATTCAGAAGATGGAATTAGTACTAAAGTTAATTCATGATCAAAAATATTTTATTACAGCTAGGTAAATAATTGTATTATAGAATAAAGTGAGGAAAAAATGTATAGTACAGGCTATTCCGATCCTATGCCATCTGATAAAATGATGCGTTTGTTTATTATTCAGGCGATGTCCTCTTTCGTTGCCCATGATTATGATTCTGGACTCCATTATATCAATGAGATAAAACAATCTTATGCTGAACACATGAATTCATTAAATCCAACCCTGAAAAGCCTAGCAAAGGAGATAATTCAAAGTCTTGATATGTTTGCCCCTGGTGCTTCGGTTCAGTCATATACTCAAGCTAATCCGACACAAACTACTCCCCAAACTACTCCCCAAACTTTCCCTACAGAACAAGCAGAACCAACCCAGAATATTGAAGATCCTGATCCCCAACCACCCTCTTCCGTCACTTCAGAGTTACAAAATCTTTTACAACGTCGTAGAGCAAGAAGGGCACAAAAGAAAAAATAGCATTAATTCGTTTTATCTTTTATTTTTTCGATCTCATTCTCCAGATAATCAAACTTATCAAATATTTCAATTACAAGGGAATGGAGGAAATAGTAAAACTCATCCTGTTTTGGTTTATCGTAATTGGACATTTCTTCAAGAAGTAATATTGACCGATCAAAGGCTAATTCATAGTTTTTTCCAGGTATAAACCTACCAAACTGGTCTCTTAGCATAAATAGTATGTCGTCACTCACATATTCAATAACATCTACCGGAATAAAAGGAGATTAGACCGAACTATAAGTGAACCGAATGATGATTACTTTCACCGAACTCACTGTGTGCGTTGAATTTTTATTATTTGGTACTTCTATATGCACATGTCGAAGATTATCTCATTCTCTTTTACAAAAAATCTTCACAAATTAATGTTAAAATATGCGATAAAGAATAAACCAAATATCAACCCAACTGATGCAATCAAATATTTTATCGAGAACCTATTTATTTCAACATTTATTGATTTCCAACCACAAGATGTTTTGTCAACTGCCATAAGCAAACCTTGTGATTCTAAATATAAGGCATTAAGACTTACCATTAACAAAAAAACAGCCAATGAACTTAGGAGCGAGCTTTTAGATAATAATAAACGGGATATTCAAACCGAGTTTAAAGAAAGAATGTTCAATCTGTTCATATCATATAATACCGAGTAACTCAGTCTTTTTCCTCCAATTTATCAAATATTTCATCACCGACTTCTTCTTCTTCTGGAAAGAGGTCTTTCATAGTTGGTTCATCCTCATCTGTTTTCCACAAAGTTTCCCCGGATTTATCAAGATTTTTTTTGCGTTCTTCAAGATAACCTAAAACACCTTCAATTTTCGCACCTTCTATTATCCGTACCACAGCCTCTCTGGCATCCTTTAGTTGATCTAGATTCCCTATTAAAGATACTGTTGACCCAGCGACAACTAAAAATGTAGCGGTTAATTCCTCTATGGTATTTTTTGTCCTCCCCTTGGTCCCTATAACTCTGGCCCGTACCCTTCTCAATTTATTAGGAGCATTTCCAACAAACGGTTTTAAACGTACTACCTCCAAATAAAAATCGTCATCTGCCAGTTTAATAGCCTGAATTGATGAAAATCCCCTCCCGATGGCCTTCACAATATCTCTTGCTTTAAATAGCTGTACAGGATCTTTCAGTTCCTTTTTTGGTCGTATCTCGACCTCGCCGGTATCTGAATCAATTATTATTATTGAAAGGGTCTTTTCTTCAATTTCTTTACGAATTGATCCCTTCAAGCCGATTACCGCACCAATGCGTTTGAGGGGTATTCGCAGAAATTGAGAACTTTCGGTGGAAAATGATTTAGGTTGAAAGTGATTGGAGTTTTTCATTAACCTCTCCAACACATCTAGGAAATAACCGATTAATAAAAATCTCTAATAATACCTGATAGATTATTTCCTAATTCGAATCTTTTATCATAATTAATGTTAACATCTACGCCTGAAGATTCAATAGTAAAAATTGGTCTGCTTCAAATCCAGTAACCCATTTGAATAATAAAGGCAAGTCTACTATCTTGGATTTATCGAAAAATTTTCGGAAGAATCTATTGATGTTTGATAAATCCCTGAGAAGAAATTCGTCTGCTTTAGGATGTTCTACCAAAACTGATTGTGATACATCGATAATAAAAAAGGAGTCGTCATTTTCATCATATAGGATATTAAATTCACTTAAATCTGCATGAACCAACTTTACCTCGCGGAACATCTTTTTCACAGAAGTTAGGATTTTTTTATAAAGTGTCTCGGGATGAATAGGGATGCAATCCTTCAGTAATGGTAAAACTGCATCATTAGTACCTAGAAATTCCATTAATAGGATATTCCTTTCAACGTAAATAGGTTTAGGGACTGGAATCCCTTTTTCATACATACGCTTTAAGTTCTTAAATTCTTTTTTCGCCCATAATTCAATAAATCCACTTCTAGATCCTCGATATCGCTTAAACCTTGGATCCCCGTCAATATATGGTTTCATCTTTCTAAACGACGGTGAATCAATTCGATAAATCTTGACTGCGATAGCTGATGTAGAAGTTATTGCGAAATATACATTGGCTTCTTTTCCTGTTGATATTGATCCTCCAAATTCAAGAAATCTTTTCTTACTTAGCATTGAAAAAAGAATTAATCTAGTCTTATTGTCAAATACACTTTCTACTAACTTTAGTCGATCGTCCTCTTTGTTCCGATTCCTCTCCAAATCTGATTTTCTTTCAAGTTGGTCTATGCGCTTTGTTTTCTTTTTATATTCATCTTCTAGATTGAATTTATCCTCATCGAGAAAATCATCAGTTGGCAATCAAAATATTTTCAATAATTATTCTATAAAACATAAATGGATGTAAACTATAATCTTGAGCAAAATTCCAACGTGCAGGTCATTTCTGATGAAATTGGTTGTAGTAAAATTTATCGTTCCAGAGGAGCAATGTAACTTCCTGACCAACCGGTAATCCCTTCTGAAATCTCTTCATTTCAATTTCAATTGTCGTATAGTCACCTAAATCCATGATTTGATAAGATGTATTTCTCTGATCCTCTGACAGTACAAGTTTTCGAACCGGGAAGGGCGCAGGATTGGCAGGAATAAGTGTTTTCCATTCTTTAACAATTATTCGAGTATGATCAAGGAGTGATTGAATATGTACCCCTGATTTGGTTACTTTGGACGCATAATACAATTCCTCGTTGTATTCAATAAGATCCCCTCTCACGACCTCAGGTATCCGATAAAGATAAGTCACCCTATATACCTTCTTTTTTTGTTTGTCCTCAGTCACTAATTTGAAATTTTTTTCAAAATGTCCAATCCATTTTTCCTTGAGCTTCTCAATAAATGATTCAGCAATCAATAAGTTTCCAAAATAGAAATCCAATCCGCCATGATTTTCATTGATGTCACTCAAATAGGAATTTGGACTTTCATAAGAGTGAATACTGGTTAATTCGATTGCAATCTTGGTTGCATAGTTTTGTTCCCAACTAGAAATTGATCGATTATTAACTCTAAATTGTACCAGAATTTCACCAGATCCCGTTTTTTTCTGCACACAAACCTTACAAATTCCCTTTTGAAGTTTGTAATGTAGCATATGGTCTTCTCTATGAATTTCAAAGACAGGGATACTTGAATTTGAAAGGTGATAGAGTATCGAGAATTCGGGATTTGGATGGATCCATTTTATTTCAACAGGAGTAAAATTTTCAATAACCGTACTTTCAGCAAGATTCAACATTTTATTGAAAGAATGGGCGATAATATTCCCAATTTCCTTTCTAGAATTTTGACCAGACCAGCCAGATGGTAATTTTAAGGCAAAACACTCGAGACAATAATTTATATCTATCCTTTTCATACTAGGTTTTGCCATTCTTGTGTTTATCCAGAAACAATTCCTACAGAAATATTCATGAAGCGGTGTATCAGTAATGCCACAAGCTGCACAAAATCTACGGGTATTAATCATATTATTACACACATTTATATCACAAGGATCACATGTCCAACCTTATCTCCCATGTAATCGATCCATAGTACAGTAGCAGGATGAACAATCTTATGTTTGATAAGTAATTCACATATCTCCTTCCCAATTGCGTTCAGTGAGGTGCAACTTGCGATCTCTGATAAGATCTCGTCTGATGATAAACTATCCCTACCATAAAATTTCTCATTTATCTTCAATTTGACACCCTTGAGAGTGAGAATTACCCCACAAAGATCATCATCACAAATGGCAATTAATCTTTCTTTGTCATATTTGTGTACTTTTAAACGAAATGACAAGCTGTGATCCTTCTTAGCTTATGGCTTTGATACCAGTTGATGCACCACACGCTTCGCAAGTTAACAGTGCAACTCTGCCTTGAACTGTAAACTTGGTATCAGGTTTTCCACATTCCGGACAAACCACAAAATCTGTAACATACCTATCTAATAATTTTATTATTTGTCCTCGTAAATGCTTTCCTTGGAATATTGCTCGATTTCCTTCAATATTTCCTGATGTACCAAGTTCATTTGTTAAGAATTTTAAAAAGTGATTATGGGGTCGGTTTAATAAGGAAATAATATCTTTGAAATTGCGGAAGAAAGTACGATTACCTTCAATCTGACTATCAACCTCTGGGATAATAAAACGAGTATCATCTCGAGTATGTTCCGGGAGTTGTTCTTTAGCGCGTTTTAATATTCTTGAATAAATGTCGTCTTGGACGGTTGCATAATTTTTCCACATACAATTTTTAATTACATTCCTATATTTCTTTAAACCTTCGATCGATTCTGCTTTGAAGAAGAGAATTTATTACGATATAATTGATTTCTACAGTAGTTAAATAGCGTTTTAAAGTATTCTACTATAAATTCCAGGTCTTGGATTAATAATTAATCCTTCTATCTGTAGGTATTTTATAATTTCGAGAATCTCCTCAGAATCCTCTCCAAATCGTGAAGATAATAATTCGATTGTATTCATCTCAAGTTTGTCACTCATTATAGATAAGAATTTTTCTACTTTATCAGTAAATGTCTTTCCCAGGTTATCATTGCTAGATAAATGCTCCTGAAATCCAAAATTCTCAGTATCTCTCTGAAGTAATTTTGCTCGATGATTGATCTCATTATCTAATGATAAATTACTGGATACTACATCGGGAATGATGTATTTTTCATCCTGATATTCTTTTACTCTTCCAATTATTTCAATTATTTGACCCACATCGATGCCCTGAAACATCTTGAGCTGATCTTCCTTTTTCTCTTCACCCTCCCTTTCGGGATAACTCCACAATTTAATATTAATTGTGTCCGATCCATCATCGAGCGATAACAATGAAAATGCCCGGTCACCTGACCTATCATATCGGTCTATAACAACACCCAATACTCGAACCCTTGGAATGTATTCGTTATTCAAAATAAAGTGAGTTTGCTCTTCTTTAACCTCTATCCGCCCATGGTGAATTTCACTCAATCTAAGAACTTTACTCAACCAGCGTTGTTTTAAACTCATGATACAATTATATTATTCCATGAACCATTTATTATCTTGATGATTGATAGCCGAGATTTGTGGTTATTACGCAATTCTGATCTTATTTTTTTCAACAAATAAATTAACGTGGAATTAATTAATCCAAAGTTCAATCTTCAATTAGGAATACTAGGAGTATTGTTGTATTAACTCATGAATCTCTGAAAGTGCTCTATTTATTATTGATTCTTGCTTTTCAAGATCTTTACTGTACACTCTCATCAATTTTTGGAAAATATCCTTTGGAGTTTCACCTTTATTGTAAGATTTTCTTGCGTTTAATGTATTGGAACGGATATCTTTCTGTTTCTGACTGGCAATCATTGCTTTACTAACCAAATTTTCATATTTGGTACTTTCATTAGACAAATTTTTGGCGGCAACATCCATTAAGGGATTCAATTCACGAATACGTCTTCTAATTGCCTTAATCTGTCCATCATAATCAATTTTGCTGACTTTTCCTTTTTTCCTCCTAACTCCTAACTCTGCAATACGTTTCATTGCTCCAGTCCGCTCGGTAAATAGATTGAAAAATGCCTCAATCTTCTCTATAGGAACTTGTTCTCTAATAATTTCGGGGGAGGTTGACGAAGAAGTAAAACTATATTTTCTGATGAATAAGAGTAAAGAAAGTAATGAGATCATAATTATTGTAAAAC
>CAZRLL010000030.1:0-25300 GCA_964600735.1 uncultured archaeon | reverse complement strand
ATTATTCATTCCTACCAAATATTGTTTACGCAATTGATTCAATCGTAATGGTTCAATATTCATCAATGGTATGACATTCCTTAGAATTAACCAGAACTATATTTTACACCAAAAGATCCCCGGGGATTATTCCAAACAACAGATCCTTGATCACACATCATTGAACATGTGCCACATTCAACGCAATCCTCGTACTGAAAAACCATCCGGTCATTATAAAATACAAAACAACGAGTAGGACAACCGGCTATGCATAGGTGATGAGGACAATTATCACAAATATCAGGATCAACAGTTATATGTGCATTATCATGAGAATCAGTTATCCAGTATGTTATGTCCAATTTATTTTTAATATCGATTATTTCAATTTCTGTTTCATTCATAAATGTCGAGCTCCAATTCCATCTTTAAAGAGTGTAAATAATCCTGCACCAGACTTTTTGAAATTCTTTATTATTGTTTTAATCATATTATCCTTGGGTTCTCCTTTCTCCGTCATTATTTGTTTAAAGGAATCATTGATCGCCAGAGGATATGTATCAAATAATCTTTGTTTCTTGGTCATCTTTTTTACTTTTTTGAATTTTTTCAGATCTTTCATTATATATGACTGTTTGAGCATATTTTCATAGTAATTCAAGGTTTTAGACCCAAAATCACTAAGTTTCTTCGCTCGAATAATTGTATCAGCAGCCAGTAGTCCACTTTTTATACCATAATTCATACCCTGAATCACCAGACCATTACTGAAGACGAAACCTGCTGCATCTCCTATTACCAAGAATCCATGTCCAGACAGGGTGGGTAATTTCTTGATGCCAAATTCGGGTATCATTTTTGAACCATATTCAATTGCTTCTCCACCTCTTATCAAACGAGCAATATATGGGTGCTTCTTAAAGTATTCAATAACTTGATAGGATGGGAAATCGGGAGATAATGTGTCTAAATGAATAACAACTCCAAGGCTTATACTGTTCTTGTTTGTGTAAATGAACCCACCTGCTTTAACTTTTCCCGGGATATTTCCCAATACAAATTCACCTGCAATACCTTGTGTTTCGTCTAAATTGAATCGCTCTTCAATAATTTTATCATCTATCTCGATGACTTCTTTTATCCCAATCATCATATCGGAAGGAGTATAACGATTTTCTTTACCCATGTAGGTTAATCCGTGGTCAAGTAGTAATCGAGGGTTTGCTCCTTCTGCGATAATGACCACAGGAGCACGTAATTCTTCATTTCCCTGCTTAACACCAACAATTTTCCCATTATTCACAATTAATTTATCAATTGTAATCCCTGAAAGCACTGCTGCACCTGCTTTTTCAGCTTGATTTGCTAACCATTCATCAAATTTAGCTCTGAGAACAGAACAACCAGGATGGGGTTTTTCATTCCATTCATCAAAATGGAAATCCATTACGGTAGCATCTCTATCAGATAAGAACCCTATTTTTTTATTTACCAAAATTCGCTCTATCGGTGCATTATCTTGCCATTCAGGAAGAATTTCTGTTAGATCATTACCCCATAATACACCTCCAGATAGATTCTTTGAACCAATTGGCATCCCTCGATCAATTAAAACAACCGAAATGCCGTTTTGTGCTAATTTAATTGCTGCAGCTGAACCTGATACGCCTGCACCAACAATGATCACTTCAGGATTTGAGTAATCCATTTTCTTAATTGATCAAAACTACACATCTTATTTATATTCAACGAAAACATAAATTATGTTATTAAATTATCTTAATTATGTTGTCCATATTTATACAATCATTTCCCCTTTTGCTTAATAAAGTTGATTTAATGATCATTATTCCAGTGTACTAATTGTCCATATCCACACTTCTACCAGTTCATTCTAGCTTGTGGATCCCCATTTAATATAAATGCTAGCCATTCAAAATTCGGTTTATCTTTCGCTCTTTGTTTGATTAATTCTTTTCTTGCCTTTAGGACCAAATCACCAAGGGATGATGCAGGATTAGATAATAATTCAGTATATAATGTTCTTGCAAATACATCAGATCCACTTTCAGTCACATTCCAATGCGCCCCGATAAAGTGTACATTATGTTTAATCAATGTTGCTGCCAATCCTTTACTTTGTTTATCACTAAAATCAGATTGAAATTGTTTTCCTATAGCACACGCATGAGCAAAGAATAAAAATGGGGTTTCTGGTGCAGTTGTGAGTATATGATCAATATCACTGGCAGTCACCAAGTCCACTTTTGTTGCATCATTATCGTTTACAACTACTAATCCAGTAGTAACATCACCATTTATTTTTCCTACATACCCATGACCCAGAAAGTGGACAATATCATAAATTCCTTTGTGTAATTCATTTAAAACTTGGTCTTTAGTTACATTGGGGTATTCCAATACTGTTACCTCTGCATTATTTGCTTTTAATAAATGACCAAGCATATCACTTAAATTAAGAGTAATATCCCAGTAGGGTTTCCCACTATCTATTTTGCTTGATTTAATATTATCAGGACCAAGGATAATCAGGAATCTGACCTCTTTATCACTTTCTCTCCTTATATCTTTACCAATTTCATCACTTAATATTATTCTACCAATAGGATGTTTAAGAAGAATACCTCCCGATATGCCAAAATCCATGAATTCCCAAGGAATTGCCGCAAGATCTTCATCAATGAATAAACTAATGTATGTCCCATCTTTCATATTTTCTAATGACTTTACAATTTCCTTTGGTAAGACATTCTTAACAAGGTTTTGGCCAAAAGAATTTAATTTTTGGTAGAACTTTTCTGCATTTTCTTTATCCAATGAATTTGTATCAAGAAGAATTCCCTCAAATTCTTTCTTAATTTTTTTTGCAGGTAATTTTAATTCTTCAATAATTGTTTTTTGAGCAAATGTTGAGCCAAATATACCGTGAGAAACAGAGCATACAAGTTTATTATTATGATTGTTGAAAATAGCCATGTGGCATTGTTTTACTTGATCTCTTACGATTTGAGTTTTCTGACCATCAGTTTGTGCTACATATGTGTCTGCGGAAATGGGTGTAATCCCAGAAATTAATGAGCTTCGTTCTCTGATCTCTCCCCTTCTGGCTACTGTTGTTACAATTTGTGAAGATCCGCAATAACGACAAAGCATGGATCCTAATTTTATTTCCTGCTCACAGGTATCGCAAGATTTTGTTATGTTGGTGGTTGTATCCACGTCTTCTTTAAGTGGAGTGTCACATTCCGGGCAGATTCTCTCATAATCCACCTCTGAACCGCAGTACGGACATTTCATACAGACTATGTTAGTATTTAAATTCCCATATTAAATACTTACTCCAAGAAAATTCATCATATGATGCATCACTATACAACAATTACTTAAAAGAGGATATGAAAAATAAATTAACATCATGGGTATCGAAAACATAAAAAATCTCATAAAAGAGGGATACTTAAATGATGCTCTAATCAAAATCAATAACTTAGAAAGCGATCAGCTGTATGGAAAAATCCTCTATTGTCAAATATTAAACCTTCAAGGAAAATCAGTACAAGCCCTTAGAATTATTGAAAAACTAATTATTAATGTTGTTGATAATAAGTCAAAAATATTGGAATTTGATGCAAAAATTATACAATCAGATATTCTTCGATCTATGGGAATGAATGAGGAATCATTGACAACACTGGATAGTTGTGAAAATTTATTGAACAGACTTCCAGATAAAGAATCAGATGATATAAAAGAATCAATTGGGGAATTTTTAATCTCGAGGGCTAAATCATATCAAGAATTTGGGGATCTTAATCAGGCCATTAATTTATATTCAGAAGCTGCATCAATTAAACAAGATATAAATGATAATTTAAGCTTGGCATCCTGCTTTAATAGTTTAGGAGTATTATATATTCGTAAAGGCTCCCTAAATTTAGCAATAGATTTCCAGAGTAAAGCTTTGACATTATTTCAAAAATTACATAATCAACATGGTATTGCAAGTTCATTAACTAACTTGGGAATTATCTATTCACAACAGGGAGATGTTTCGACTGCATTACAGATGTATGAAAAGAGCCTGGAAATTTTCAATAACTTGGGTCAAAAACAAAAAATCGCCCAAGTTTATAATAGCATGGGAAATACTTACAAATCTTCATTCAAGTTAGATCTTGCCCTGCACTATTACACACAAGCGCAAGCAATTTTTGAGAATATGGGCGATGATCGAAATACTGCAATTATATTGAATAATATTGGTCTGATCTACAAAATTCAAGGAAAACTAGAACAAGCTCTAGATTACCATAAAACATCAATGACTGTTTTTGAAGAACTAGAAGAACAAGATAATATCGCTATGTGTTATAATAATATAGGAGTGATACTAGAGAATAAAGGTGAATTACATAGTGCTTTACAATATTATCTGAAAACTTTGGAAATTTACGAAAAACACGGAAACCAACTGGGGATAGGCAGGGCTATGGAAAATATTGGTAATACATTAAAATTGCAAAGTAAAAATACTGAAGCATTGCATTACTTAGAGAAAAGCTTAGAGATCCGCTCTCATCTAGAGAATAACCTTGAGCAAGCAATTTCTCTATACAGCTTGGTTTTGTTAACCATATCAATGGGATCTGAAGATATTGCAAAACGGTATTATAATCAGTTATGCAAGATTGAGGTTATAGCCGAGAATATGATGATCACTATGTATAAGAAAATAAGTAATGGATTGATTCTTATGCACAATAAACGATTAATTCAAAAGGCAAAAGCAATGGAAATTTTTTATGATATTGTTGAAAAGAACGATATAATCGATCATGATTTACTTATTTTTTCGATTATGAACCTATGTGAGCTTTTAATGATAGAATTAAGAGCTTTGGAGGAAAATGAAGTCTTAGTAGAGATACAAAAGCTTATACGAAAAGTATACAACATAGCCGAGGAGCATGATTCTACTAAGTTAATGGTTGAAACATTAATTTTACAATCTAACTTTGCGTTGATCAAGGGGGATGGTACTGATGCCTATAACTTACTTGATTTAGCAAGCAAACAAGCAGACGACAAAGGATTGGATAATTTACGTAACAAAATTAAAGAAGAACGAGACGGGCTAACTGCAAGGATGGAGAAATTTAAAAATTTTGTTGACAATAATGAGAGGCTTCAAGCAATTATACAAGAAGATTCATTGATTGAGTATATGAAAACTGTCTCAAAATTAAGAGATAGGGGTGTTCGGGCCTAAATCTATTATGTTAAACGATATTTCATATCATTTTCTATCAATATTCCGCAGCTATCACATGCAATTAACCCGTTTTGATCAGCATCTCGTGGATCATACTGAGCCCCACAACCAGGACAATTTTCCGTAAGAATTTTTGGAGTAGTGCTCACACCAAGAGTAAGAGAGTGTATTTTTTCGACAATTTCATCCAAATATATACGTGGATTAGAGCTATTTGGTGTGTAGGTAATAATGCTTAATTTTCCTATATCCTTTTTTGCAAATATTTTTACTTCCGTAAGAGCGTCAGCCTTTTTATCAGATTTAAGGACATAATCTAAACCTGCAATAACATCATCCCCAGAGTGATTTTTACTTGTTCGAAGCGACTTCCATAGTTGAAAGATTACCTGAATACCATTTATTACAGTATTTGGATCTGCACGAAAATCAAAGGAATCAGCTGCCCTTTCGGCTTTATCAGACTTAATATCTCTTATCAAATCAAATGCTTCATCTTCAATTTGTTTTAGATAAGTATCAACTCTCACAGTTTTCTTTGTTTGAGATTTAAGTTTAAATTCTGTAATGTCCATATTATCGATTTTCTTAACAAATACCCTTGTCTGGGGGGTTAACCGAGAGGGAGCAAGAGGGATTGTTGCTTCTACTACTGCATTAACAAGCATGGGGTTAATTTTAGAAGGATAAGTAAATACATATTCAGATCCTTCATCAATTATCTCACCACTGAACTGATTTTTTAATAAATCACCCCAATCTCCTTCTGGTACACCCAAAGACTTGGGTAGTAACAATATTACCTTTTCTGCCCGTGGAACATCAAATGGAATTATGGTTACTGTATCTCCCTGGGTTAAGGGTCCAACAAGATCTTTATCCACCTCAAGATGATCGCTCTCAGTCTCATTTACAATAATCTCACTCAATATCACCCCAAAACTATATTTTTTAGCAAGAGTAGAACAGAAAACTAATATTGATCTATTGGGACCAATTCTATCCTTTAATTCTTGCTTCTGAGTTGTCAAAGTTGCATTATCTCTAAATGTTGGATTTAATGATATATTTTCAATTTTATGCATATTCTAAGGTCAATCTTATTGTTGATATTAGGAAATATTGGTTCATAATCAAACCAATCCTTAGAAACGAAAAATTTTAGGAGCAAGTTATTGTTGATTGATTTTTTCATAAAAATACAATTCCGAAATCTTCGTACGTTTAAAATCTACCACTTTGTATTGTTTTCCACCCCAATTGACTATGTTAGATATAATTATCATAAAACGATTCATCTCCATATTCAATAACTCGATCGAATTCATATGTAAATCCAACATCAAATCATTACAATATCCGCGATAAGTATATTAAATAATATGTTAACTTAAATTTGATATAACAAATAGTGATGAATAAGGGATGTTTGATGCACTTAAATAGGCTAGAGCTTGAAATATGGCTTGAGTTTTTAGATAGCGATGAAAATAGTAATGAAATTCATCCTGCAATAATTCAGATTTTCAAAGACATTAAAAATTTCGAAATTAGTGAAATTGTAGATGGTACTGATTACAAGGTGAGATATTATGGTAAACCGTCCACGGGCCAAACATTGGTGGGTTTTATTAATGATTTAGGCTCTGTCAGATTGAGACGGAATCTCATTCATGGTATTATTAATTTAACAAACTTTGATTATCATAATCATACAATACTAACCGAAGAACTACAAAATAAGCTTAATATTGCCAAACTTTTATTTGAACTATTAATTAGATCATCTTCAAATTATGAGCGTCCATTATCTCCAACTGCACATTTACACCTATCGACTACTTTTATTGAAACTATCACACAGGAGGCCTTCTATGAGAAAACTAATATAGATATTTCTAGTTTTAGTAAATCAAATCCACCATTTAATGGGTTGTTACATGCAATAACAGGAGTAGAATATCATGACAGTTCTGGGATCTTTACTTGGGTAGTAAACGGCGATGACGATAAATTGATTGACGTAAGGCTACGGCTTGATATGATTGAGGAAAGTAACGAATTGGAAAAGATCCCTTTGGAAGAGATGTTTCTATCATTACAACGAATATCCCATGATTTTGGAGAGGAATATTTAGATGTCAGACATGCATAATAAAGTCGTGCTTAAAACATATTTAGGTGAAGATCACTTTGAATATGATTTTGCCAAAGATGAATTTGATTTTGACGATTTGGAGCATGAACAAATAACTCATTTTGGTCTAGCTTGGCATGATCTCGTTACAAAGCATGCTCTAGAACTTCAAAAACTTGAGATAGAATATTGGAGTTTTCACATCCTTTCAACTATTCACACGACTAGAAAAAAACTACAGTTTAAATCAAATTCAGAAAAATTGTTTGCACGTTTAATTAAAGATATTCATCTCACAGATAAATTACAGTCTTATATTAAACAAGAAACAAAATGGATTTTTCAACTATACACAATTTTTTGTATAATTAATCAAATTATAGATCTACCACAATCCATTGATATAGATTATTTTGCAGAAGACAATCATTTTCTTGTAGTTTACACAATAGAAGTTGATAATTTTGAAGACCGACGAAAAGTTCGAAGTGAAATTGTAAAGATGCTAAAGAAAAAAATTCCGACAATTAATTTTGTAGATTTCCTTGTTGATTTTGTTGTTTTAGGAGAATGATTGTTTGGCTATTGAACCCCAAAATATTGGTGAACTCGCATTTTATCTATATAATGTTGTAAGGGATGAATTCGAAAAACAGAAAAAATCAAAGTCAATCCTAGAATCATTATATCGGAATATTGTCGGACGTTTTTACTATGCGATTTTAAAAGAGACTGAAGATTATTATAACGTAATAATTGAGGGACCAAATGAACATTCACAAATTATTGAAGCAGTCAAAGACGAAGAGCAACAAAATATTTTAACTGGCATGCGTCGATTGAGAAGAAAAGCAGATTATGTCCTTCACCTAAATACAACATTTGGAGATGCAAAAAGCCAAAAAATTGATTACGAAATGTTAACTGGTCAATTAAATTGATTATCAAAAATTTAAAAAGGAATAACTTTCCTCGAAAGACTTTCTATTATCTTTCTAGAATTCTTCAAATTCATATCTTTTGATTTTTTTCTTTCTCCTAGGATTGGTGACATTATTGTTTGTTATTCGAAGCTAGCCAATACCCGTTAAGATTAGCATATATTAATTAATAACAATAACTATATGGAATATTATGTGGTATGGTATAAGTAAGCGTGCCCATAATTGGCGCGTTCGTGAACACTCTGATTTATCTTTAAGGGAGCGTGAAGTTATTCCGCAGTTAGATAAAGAGGTAGAGGAGGAGGTTAAAATAAATAAGGGCTGGAAAGACATCACAATATCAATGCCCGTCGATTTTTTCAAAATTATCGATGATCGAGATTTAAAGATTGAATTCCCAATAATGAATGATCTAGTGCAAAGAATGAAGATAATTATAACCTGGTATAATTCTGAAAGAGGCGATTATGAAGAATGCGTTTATGAAAAGGGAATGGATTACCCTGCAGATGATTAAATTTAACGTGGTAATGTTTATATCTATAGATAATTTCCACTTTCAGGTTTGAGCAGGTAGGATTTCATTTGATTAAAACTGTCCAGATATAGCATTTTGGAAAAGTTGCAAGACTAATCTATTAGTTTGAAACAAGACGTACAACTAATCTTTCAGGTTAAGAAAAAGATGTACGACTTTATTACTCTCATTTATCGTTTATTTTATCTAGTGTTGATATTATTTTTCTTGAATTCTTCTTTCATTATATTTTTGGATGATTTTCTTTAATTTTTGTCCCACATAATTTGCATTTTCCAAAGAATGAGATACAATCATCGCATACCAGTTTTTTAATAAAAATACAGTTACGAAACTCCTCGTACACCCCACCATGTTTGCCACAATTACCGCACTGGTTTGAACTTTCTGTCCGTTTGAAATCAACCACTTTGATATTGTTCTCCACTCCAATTGAAAATATTCTATTAGTGTTTACAAGTAATTTCAAAGCAACTTCAAGGTCCTCTTCTTGAAATTCTGCATTTGGATTATCATTTCTTAAATTAGCAATTAAGGTAGGTAATTCAATTTTCTTAATTTCAGATGCTTCACCAAACTTCCAAAGGAGGTCCGCTAGACTCTCTTGGTATTGTTTCTTGCCAAAAAGTTTGGGTTTAGAAATAACTGCTCCTGTCATCAGTTCATTCATCTCACCAAGAGATCGAGTACTCACAGTCTCAATTAACTCGACCCATTCTTTTCGCGACTCTTTTAAGCTGTTAAACAATGACTTTGCGCTAGCAGGATCTGCGCTTGCTTGGGTATGAAGCCTCCATGTCTCTTCCAAATTATTTAGCGATTCTCGAAGTTCTTTAACATTTATTTTTATATCTTCACCAAATTCGATTGTGTCTGCTAGCTTAGAAGCAATATTTGAGACAACAAATATTTCATATTGGAGTGTGAGATATATCATAGCCAACGCTCGAAGCACATCTTCAGTTTTTACGGCAGACAGATGAATATCCGATGATGATTTTTCTATATCATGTCGGAGAGATTGAATTCTTCCCCGTATTCTATCAACAGTATCATGTAATGTTAGATCTCGCTGCTTTAGAAGAAGTGCTAAACTTCTTTGAATCAAATCTTCAGAACTCTTTAAATCCATCTCTGCTGACTGTTTTACACTTTTGTAATATTGTTCAATCTCAGAATTTGAAGTTGGCCAATTCCGAAATTGTTGATAAAATTTTGATGTAGCTTTTGATCCAATCTTTTCTATTACATTAATTGCAAGATCTGCTAGGAAACCACTGGACATATGATTTATTCTCCATAAATATGAAATTCAATTGTTTAGAAAATTCTTGGTTTTTTTACTTTAGGGATAATATTTAGTTAATTGATGGCTTATTTTTACATCTATTATCACGCATAAATTTATTTCAGAGGATCTTAAATTATTAGAGGTGTGTAGTGCAATTTCAGTCCATAAAAGTGTACATATGAAAAAGAATCAAAAAAATTGGGAAATTTTATCAAAATTACACTCTACCTTAATATATCTATGAGTTAAGCGGAAACAGATTGATCAGTTTAAGATCCCAAATTAATCAGAATCACTTGTGAGGGATCTAATTTCATTTAGAAAACTGATTACATTATTGGAGGAATAGATTTGTTCAGAAAAATAGCTGATAAATTCAAAAGTGGTAAGAAAACAATTATCTGGGAAAAAGACTATGGTGAAGATAAACCAGATAGGGAGATGATTTACCGTTTTCCTAACAAGAATATTACAGAATTTGGTAAATTAGAAAATATTGGCGTAAGAGATTACGAACGAGTATTATATTATCGTTCAGGTCAATCAGGTGGAGTTTTAACAGGTGGTCATTATCAGATACAGAGAGAAGCTAGAAATTTGGCAACAGAAATTGTTTGGATAGATCCGGGTATAATTAAACAGAAATTTGGAATCAGCTGGAAAGGAGGTATGGTTCCCCGGACCGATGATGGTTTTGCTTTAGGTGGTTCTGGAGATCTCTCTATCCGAATTCAGGATCCAGAAGCTTTGGTGACCAAAGTTGTTGTTGGTCAACCCAATTTTACTGATAAAGATGCTAAGGAATTAGTAAGAAGTTTGGTGACAACTTCCTTTAGAGATGTTGTAAAACTATTTACTCTAGATAAATTCTTAAGATCAGATAGGGAACAATTCATCAGCTTACTTAGAACAAAAACTGCAGAAGAGTTCAAAATTTATGGTTTAGAGCTAATTTCAGCCAACATTTTAGATATTGCACATCCCCCAGATGATGAACGATTAGTTAGACAAATAATGGAGTCCACTAGAGATGATATAGAAAGTCTAATTAAAGAACAAAAAGAGCTGGAAGAGATGGTAACCAAGTATAAGCGATCGATCAGTGATTTGGAAGATAAGTGGGCCATGGGTGAGATTAAGGACGACGAATTTGAAGAAAAATCTGCTCGTATGAAAAAAATAAAAGAAAAACGTGAAACTGAATTAGACGAGATTAAGAAAAAAATTACTTCAAAGACTTGAAGATTGGGAGTAACAATTAAATCCGATGAGAATTTTAATTAATTGGGGTATGTATTGTGTCTCTTAGAATTCTTCATTTTACGCCTACGGTGGGCACACACAAGGAGATAATCCCATTTGAGTCACCAGGGACTGTTAAATTTCAAAAAGCAGTGAATGAAATTGGTAAAAAATTGAGTTTAGCCTTAGAGAATATAGCCGTTTGTCCTCCAGGAGGAGCTGCTATGATAGATTCTGATTACACATTGACTGTCGATGAGATTATTGAACGTTATGGGGATCGATTTAGAATAATAAACCGTGGTGTAGTTGGTTAATTTTTCAAAATAATGTGATATATTTGTCCACTAAGCGATATGACAGACTAAAAGCCCTGGAAGATTATGGGTACCCAGTAAAGTGGGAGTTGTTGCGGGATAAAGCAGTAACTGTTGCAGGTGTAGGAGGGGTTGGATCAATATCAGTAGAACTGTTAGCACGAGTTGGAATTGGAAAAATATTCATTATGGACTTTGATATTGTCGAAGAAGAGAATTTAAACCGATTAGTCTATCGGGAGGAGCATATTGGCAGATATAAGACTGATGTATTGACCGAAATAATAAAAAAAATAAATCCAGATGTAGAAATTAAACCGTACAATAAAGATATTATGGCATTCGATTTTGAAAACACACTAGAAGATATTCTAGCCAAATCCGATATGGGATTGATGTGTTTAGACAATATCCCTGCCAGACAATTTTTTAATATTAAATGTGTAAAACTTAAGGTACCCTATATCGATTCTGGACTCTTAAGATCAGGTCTAGGTGGATATTTACATCTAGTAATACCCAGAGAGACTGCTTGTTACCAATGTACTGGTTCTGTCAAGGTGACAAGTACCAGTGATGTTGATGGACCAGATTGTTCCGCATCTATGCCTACTACGGTAAATATTATTGCCTCACTACAGGTTCAACATTTAATTAGATACTTTCTAAACTTCGGTCATATCCCTGATTATCTTAGCTATAATGGTTTAACAGACGAAAATCTTGAATTGGAACTAAAACTAGATCCAAATTGCCATGTTTGTGGTTCTGAAGGGATTTCATAAAATTATAGTAATAACCAGTTGCAAATACCATAATCAATGGTTATCTAAATCAAATTCGATTGAAAAATATTAAGTAATGCTAGGAAATATCATATTTAACGGTTAAAAATTGGGATGCGTTTGTGTCGGTGGATATATCAGGATATGTTTTATTTGATAAGCAAGTTATACCCTTCATAGAGCACCATGCTAATAAGAATACAGGAAAAGAAATATATGGTTGGCTTCTGGGTTACGAGCGATGGCATTTAGATGCAACGAGTAAAGATCGAAAAACTCAACACATATTGGCTGCATATGCCTGTCATAATTATCGTATCCAAACACTGATAAATGCAGAACCTGATCCAAACGAGCTCTCTGCCTTGGATTCAATGCTGTCTCAGGGAATAGCTAATATTGGAATGTATCATTCTCACCCTAAAGGTGTATTTCATAGTCATACTGATGATAAAACCTTACTTGAAATGGGGAAAATTTATCCTGATATTATATCTATTGTGACAAATGGAGAAGAAACCCACTGTTTTAAAATAATTGACAGTGAAGTTAAGGAGATACCAATTGTAACAAAGACATTTCAACCAGAATTTATTATTACCAAAATTAGCTCGATGATAAAGCTAGATAAACAAAAACAATATTTCAATGTCGCGAGTAAATTTGAAAATGATTTGCAAATTCAACTTGAGGAAAATTGGGAATCAAGGGATGAAAAATCAAATATAATTAATCTTGAATTGGATGAATTTAATTACGGAAGTGATTTTACACTTCCACTAACCATCAGATCTTCAATATTTGGGGATTTGAAAAACACACCTCAAAAGCATATAATTGAAGCAATAAAAAAAACTGGTTATGAGCTAATTACTTCTGCAAATCAAAAATACGATTTACTTCAAAATGGCATAATTAATTACTTTAATATACCCATGAAAATTTATCCAAAGTCATTTGCAAGGAAATCAGCCAAAAATAGGAGCAAATTGATTGAGAAATTTTCTCCTGAAGTTGCTAAATATTGGAAACGCATTCAAAATTAATTTAACTCATCGAAACGGTCGACCAAGATGTTTATTTTCGCATTCCACCAGTATAGAATCTGACGGAGGAGGAAGTGAGCGATACTCAAATTAGGTGTCCATAATTCAAATTCTTTAGAATGATCATGGCATATCATTACAAAAGATTTAGTCTCAGCTTTATCCATAGTCCTGTCCCAGCGGCTATTCAAGTAAAGGTGTTTGGAAGTGTATTTAGTAATTGAATCTTCTATAAAAGCCCGGGGCATAGCATGAGGATACTCATTTGTCAGGATTACACGCATATCAAAATAAATATCTGGTCTGGAAGGTATCTTAAATTGTCCTTTCCATACCTTATACTTGAATTCCTTCCTGCGGTCGGGGGCTAAATCAAACCAAAGTGCATTTTGCTGCTTTCTCAGAAAAGCTAAATATTTTTGAATATTAGTAATTTCAACCTTAACACGCTTTACCCAGTTACTGCTTTTTGGTCGAATTTGTAACCTCTTATCATCAAATATGAGAAGTTCTTCTTCTGCTGGACTAGTGAAGAAATGTTTTAATTCTTCTCCCACAGGAATTAATTTGCATACTAGTTAATTAGAATATCTCTTTGCTTTTGTTTTTTTCTAAAAGAATATTAAGTTGTATCATAGACTTGTTCTTAATTTTCTTATAGTTTACAGCAATTCCTTATTTCGTAGTATTATTGTTGCACTAGTTAAGAAAACGATGATTGTTGCAGATAAAGAAATGACAAACGTAAATAATGATGGTACACCAAAACTGAAGGGTTCTAGATGATAGAATATCTCTGGAAGCGTGGCGTCCAAGAGCCAATTGAAGGAGATGTAATTATTCTTCTCTCCCAATGAACCTGAGATCGAGGATAGGATAAATATTGAGAGCAATGATGCCAATATGGCATACAAACTCTTTGAGAATATGGTGGAGAATACTAAAACAAATGATATTATAATTCCTTGTAAGAGTAACACCACAATAATCGCACCAATTACTTCATCAATAGTCCCAATATACGCCTGGGGATAGTCTGCGTTGTACCTGATCAAATTAACCACATACACAATTGCAATTGTGGGGACATCAATCAATATCATAATTCCCAACATTCCAGAGAATTTACCAAGTATTATCTCTGAATCATAAACAGGTTTTGATCTTAGTAAGGGAAAAGTATCTTGTTCGACCTCTCCAGAAATTTGGTCTGCTGTAAGTAAGACTAATAAAATTTGACCCAAGAAGAAAGAGGTGAATATTGATTTGATTATATCTGTAGTATTTACCTGGGCATAGAATAAGGCAATACCAGTTCCTGATTGGACAACCGGTTGGGCTACAGAAAATAATACAATTAAAATCGGAAAAACATTATAATATAAAACAGCTAGATAAAATCGTTTCTCTCTTATCGAGGAAGTAAATAATTCCTGGGCAATTATAGGGATAGACCTACCATAATGTGGTATACCCAATCGATTAAGGTTTGGGGAAATTGAGAATTTCTGTTTAAAATTTTCTAATCTACTCATCGATATCACCTTTTATATCCTCTAACATTGGGGTAGAAACTAATCTCATGAATACGTTCTCCAAGGCGTCACGTACTGGTTTATATGATCTCAGCTGAAAATGCTTCTCAACACAAATATTAGGTACATCTTCCCAAAGTTCTTGTAAATTACCGTTAGATGTAACAATTAAAGTTTCGACATCTAATTGGACTTCATGACCCCTTTCTTTTAATTCCTCCATAAGTTGCTTAGGATGACTGGTCTCAATTTCATATTGTTCATCAAATACATTATGAGTCAATTCCCTCATACTTCCAGATACAAGTACTTTGCCTTCACTCATTATTGCTAAATAATTGGTCATTCTTTGAATCTCGGGTAATATATGCGAAGAGACAATAACAGTTTGTGAATTATCTTTGGCTAATCTGGAAATCAGATCCATAATATATACTCGACCCTCAGGATCCAAAGAGGCTGTAGGTTCATCTAATATCAATATTTCAGGATCACCTAACAATGCATTAGCAAATCCCAACCTCTGTGTTTCTCCACCTGATAATTTCCCTACAAAATTTCTTTCAAATCGTTCCAAACCAACATTAAATAGAGATTCTCTTGCCTTGAAAATTGCTTCCTGTCTTGAATAGCCCTTCAATCTCGCCATATATATCATAAATTTAAATACCGTTTTATCTGGATGTTGGGTTGGATTTTGGGGTAAGTAGCCTATTTTGTGAGATAGTTCTACTCGATCTTTCCAAGGATCTTTACCTAATATAGATATGTTACCACTAGTTGGTTTTAGACGTCCCATAAGTAAATTTAGAGTAGTTGTTTTGCCTGCTCCATTGGGTCCAAGTAAACCAAACAAAGATCCTTGAGGTATCTCGAGGTTCATTCCCAAAACAATTGCTTTTGCTTGGAAAAATTTAGATAAATTTGTTATTGTTACGATAGATTCCTCTGCTTCGTGCATTATGTTTTCCTCCTCCTAAAAATTATGATATTAATCGGTATGACTATCCAGAAAATATCAATAGAAATGAATCCGTGGGTTTGAAGAACATCTGGAGATTTTAACTCATCCAATCTATTCAATATTAATAAAGAAGTTAATGCAATCCATGTATCTTGGATTGTTACCTCGTCACTGTTAACCTCTTTGAATCCACTGTTTTGAAGTTGTTGATTTAAAATGAATCTAGCTATTGCATCTTGATATTCTAGTTCAAATAATCTATTTAGTGCTTGTAATGCTACCATAGCTCTGTACGTCGCATTTATTGTTGATGTTCCTTGAATATCAGTAGAAAACGCTCCATTGGACTGTGCGTACGCTCTAATAAATTTGGATGCAAATTCAGGTTGATCAGGTTGATCATTGAAAATTGATAATAAAATGACTGTTTCCACTGCAATGTGAAAGGAATTATACGTACCATTGGAAAATTGAAATGCCTTTAATTGATTAATAAGGAATTCTGTGGGAATGGTGGGGATTATGCCGATTAAGTAGGAAGATATGATATATTCACGCCAAATCCTAATAATATCTTGATTTAAATCGATAGGAAATTTAATTGTGTCATTTCCAACCGATACATCTTTGTAGAGATTACTATTGACAGAGTTATTTAAATATTGGAATATATTCCAATTATATAGGATAGAAGAATTTAACCTAAGGTAATTCAATCCTTGTATCGCACTAACAGAGTCTTTCCACGTACTTATTGTATCGGGTTTTGAACCAAACCCACCATCATCATTATGTGATTGCTGAAAATTTAACAATATGTCCAAGGTATTATTTACTTCATAATTGATCAGATCTGAGATATCAAGTGCCAATGTTGTTGATGTTATCGTTACCGCAACCTTGGGGGTATCAGCAAAACCCGTACTATCAATTCGAGTATCTTTTATAAAATTCTCGACACTGTTTTCCCTTGTTCTTGCATTTACTTGAGAACTAGTAATTATAATTAGAATAAGGAAAAGTATTTGAATCTTAAATTTCAAACTATAATCAATATTTTTAAAAAAATTCTCAAATTAATAGGTTTATAATTGTCACCACGAATTTATATTAAAAAAAATTTAATTTTATAACAAATATTCTCATCGTTCAAAAAAGTATCCCTTCAATAAAAACTTCGTATCTGATGAAATTACTTTTGGGGTACACACATTTTTCGTGTTTGAATAAACTGTTGACCAATAAAATATTTTTGAGAATTCTTACATCAACTAGTAGAATTATCCCTAGAGTGTTTTTATCCTAAATTCAGCATCTCAGAAGATATTATAAGAAAACCTATGTTTTTTTTATGAAAGATGATTAATTAAAATGTACTTGCAAAATCAAATATATACCAGAAAAACACAAGTATAAGAATAAATCCAGCAAATTTTAAGAATCGTAGTTTTCTTTCTCTTTCTTCATCAATTAAATCATCACTAGGTTCAGACACATTTTTTTCGTTGATCTTATCTTTATGAATGCTTTTTTTGCAATGATTACTATTTGAAAATTACTCAAGAAATTATGGTGTAAGTCTTGTTAAATCATTCAAATTTTATAATTACTTTATCGATACTTTTTCTTATTATCCACAATCATGCCCCATGATTTACGCTGAAGGTACAGGAAAATATTAGATCTGAAATTTTATTGTTAGTGACTGTTGATAATTAAATATAATTTCGTTCATAAGATGATATAGAATACATAGCACTAGAAATACTTACATACAAAATACCAAAGAAATTTTTTGAATGAAGTGGTACGTGGGGTATTTAAGCTCAATAATTACTGTAATCGTGAGTATAATCCTATTCGCTATCCAAAACCAACGGAGTAACATAAGCGATGAATACGATCCTTTCGTTATATTTGCGGTGATTGCACTGATATCCGGATTTATTGGGGGCTTCACAGCACCCTATCATGTGGTTAAAACGGCAAAATACACTTCAACGACATTTACAATAATTGCCAGTGTTCCCCTTGCAATAATATTATACCTTATTAATGATTTATCAGCTGATGAAATCAACCCTCTAGCCGCTGTGATCTTAATTATTCTATTGATTGTAATCGCAATTGGTATCGTTATCACGATAGTTATTGTCGCAGTGATGCTTTTCATCGGAGGAAGCATAGGGGCTATTTTTGGTAAATATTTCTTCAAGGAACACCAGTATGAAAATCTGACTTTGATTGACGAATCCAACCGGAGGGGTTTATATCCAAAGAGATAAGATATTACTTAAATCAATTCGAGCCCCGAAAATCAGATTTTAATTACAAACCGATTTGTTGGCAAAAAATTTCGCGTTATCCAATAATTTATTGATACTTAAATTTAATGGATGATTGAAGTGTATCAGACTTTAAAATCAAATTCGGTTATGCTGATCGGAGAGAGGTTTAAGTCAAAATTAGTCTGGATACAATTATTCGATTCAACTCAATCTATTACTGAAGATGAATTACGTAAACTATTGAGGGAAGTTAAATCGCATATACTAAAAGATCGTATAAAATCAGGTTCAGCAAGAAAGTTCTTGGATGGAAAACTGGTTTATTACGAATTAAGCAATGTAATGCCAACAGGAAAGCCCCATAAAATTTATTGCCTATTCACCCATGAGCAAAAAATAGGCTTACCAATAAAAAAATCGATGGAATCGATAGCTCATCGAGGAGGAGGGCATGCTGTTTATTCAGCTAACCGATTTTTTTCAGAAGTAATTGATCTAGCCTCTCAACCAGAAAAATTAGATGTGTATGGAGAATTAACAATAATCGAAGTGATCAATCGAATCGATAACTATTATAATGAAGCTTATGATGTTAACGAATTAGGTCAAATCATATCGTTTTTGTCAAGATCTGAAAAGCTTGACTGGGAAACACTCGAAAAAATCTATTTTCAAGTTTATGAGAGTGTTATGCTGCTAAAGGATGAGCAATTGGTAACAGATCCCGATGAGTTCTTAGATGCAGCATATACGGTTGCCATAAGGTATCAGCAAATTGATAAATTCCGCTTGGGATTGGAACTTCTTAAGCATATTATTCCTGTTGCAAGAAAAAATCTAAGGTATGATCTGGAAACTGCCTGTAAAATTGGTATTTGTACCATCTATAAGTACAATTTTCCTGATCCAGGTGAGTATATTTTAGATGAGCTTTCATCAATTGATGATGTATACTTACAGGAAACAGCCAAGACCCACCGGGAGATATATTATTGCCTGCTTGGTTACGCATATGACCAACTAAATCATCCGGAAAAAGCTTTGGAATATTATAATTTAGCAATCCAAGAAGCAGATATGCATATCAGTTCACCTACTTGGATCGCTGAAGCCTATGGAAGTTTAGGTAAGATCGCTCATCAAAATTATTATTTGATGGAGGCAGCGAGGCACTACTTAACCGCGTCTACAATCTCATTCTCTGCTGGCGACTTAAAAAAAGCTGACGATTACAGGAACGATGCAGCAGGGGCAGAAATTTTTACTAGTTACAGCTTGGTTCACTCAGCTCATATTGATAGAATGGAGGGGAATTTGAATGATGCAGAATATCGAGCCTGGGATGCGCTTAGACAATTGATTAGGGCATTTCAACATTCTAATGTTAAATTATTTAACACAATGTTTGCCAAGTGTCGCGATATATTACAAGAAGCAGAAATTGTTCTCAATATACCCGGAAAGATGAGAAGGAATCGATCTGTCATAAATAAAATACGAAAATTTGTGGAAGGCCTTCAATCTGGAGAATTTAATTCGAAAATTGATTTAAAAATCGAAGAACTCGCCCAAATTGTTGAAGAGAATATCCCATTACCCCCACCAACTTTTATGTTACTTACCATTGATGGACTTCTCATAATGATGGGTAGGATTGTTGACAATGAATGGATGAAAAGTGAGATAGAAGGAGTAATTCTGGGTGGAATTCTCTCCGCAATTATGTCCCTAGTTACTGAAGTTACTGGACAGACATCCCTGCGGACTATTGATGCAGGAAACTTTCAAATCATGATTGAGCAATCTGAAAATGTAGCTGCAGTTCTGCTTCTTGATAGAGATATTCCAGAATTCAGGCAAAAGTTGATCCATACCCTAAATTTCATAGATGAAAAGTATGGCGATGTACTGAAATTCTGGACCGGAAAGAGGAGCTTGTTTGATGGACTTAAAGATGAAGTTGTGGAAATTTTAAGCTCCACAACGGTGCCAGTGAATTAAAAATATTATTAAGCAACTGCTTTTATGATCAAAATCTATCTCCATGTATAATTCTGATTGAACATGGGATTTCCAACGAAATTCAGAGAAAAAATGATTTAGAGAGACGAATAAAAATATGTTCAATGAGTAAAAGATTGTCATCAGTTAAAAAGTATATACTTTTCTTGTAACTATCATTGTAAATCTTAGGATGTTACATTAGGACTACTGATTTGAGTCCCACTGAGGATGGATATACCTTCTTCAGCTGGTTTTTGTCTCAATGAAAATTCAATTATTGTTGGACTGTTTAATTCTACAAATGATTCAATAGTTTGATCGATATAATCTTCCCTAATATTAATTGCTGCATTTCTATCCGCATCTGTTGTGAAACCACAAAACAAACATTTGAATAAAGAGTTCTTACGATTTTTACGATGTACATATTTACATTTACTAAATTTTTGCGAGGTATGACGTGGATCCACTTCTTTGATGATTATTCCTTTTTCCAGAGCTTTGTATTTCACAAATTCTTCTAACTGGAAAAATGACCAGGAATGGAATTCTCGGTTCATCCTCTTTCGTCCTTTCAAATTTTTTCTAATACCTTTCAAATTTTCAAATACAATTGTACTATTATTTTGAGATATACCTACTAGTTTATTGCTGGTACAATGGTTAACATCCTTCTGAAACCGTCTCTCTCGTTCACGAATTCTTTGTAATTTTCTCTTTGCTGAACGAGTGCCTTTCTTCTGGAGAGAGTGTCGGAGTCGGAAATATCTACGTTTGACCTCTCTGATATGCTTACCGTTGTAGAAATTATTATTAGAATCTACTGCTATGTTCTTTATGCCCCGATCTACTCCTATAATTTCTCCACTGTGAATTTCGTTGTGTTTGATTTTCTTTTCCACAATGAAGTAAATGTAAAACAGTTTATTACGATAAACCAACTCAATTCCCTTGCGTTCCCAGCCATTGTATTTCTTAAAATAATCAGGAATTTCGTATTTTAAACGAATTCTTCCATTAATACTAGCTAGAGTTATTATTGATTTATTATCAAAAATAGTTGAACTTCTCTGATCATATCGAATGGGAAGAAAATACTTGAAATGTGGTTGAGATTTTTTCTTTTTATTCCTCAAACTCTTGAGCACTTCTGAAGCTTTATTTCTAGAAGCACAGATAAGTTGTGAGGGCAATCTGTTTAATTTACGTAGATCCACATATGTCTGATGATGAATTTTGACTGCACTTGCAGTTTTGTGAGTATGTCCATAATCAGAAGCTATTTGGGCAGCGATTCTATACTCCTCCATTGTTTGCATGATTGTTGATAAATCCTGAGTTTCAATATCCGCTAATGCTTGAATGGTGCGAGTAAGCATTTAAATCCCAGTTTAGCAAGTACCATCGCCATACCATCGCCATTATGATATAAAGCTAATGGCTGATTTAAATAAAATACATCATCACTTTAGAATACGGTATTAATTATCAAGTGAACCTTTCATAACTTCATATAAATAATCATAATATTGGTTTAACAGTCACACACCCCATAAGTCCATATATTGGAAAAGGAGCTCTGTACACCTGTATTAATTACGATATCCTCAACGGGGTAACATTTAAGTATTTTTCCTAATCAAATTTCCGAAACATAATTATTTTGCCGTATACTAAATAATTTTTATGATTTTATAATTCATAGTATTGCTTTATTTTTAAATGTGTAATACAAATCTTTGATTGCTGAAAATGAGTGAGCAATTTTTGATTGTAGATCGAGTTTCTAAATTCTTCGGCAAATTTTTAGCCTTAGATGAGTTCTCTTGTGAAATTCCCACTGGGGTCACTGGATTGTTAGGACCTAATGGGGCTGGGAAAACCACATTTATTAGAGCTTTACTAGGCATTCATCCCATTAAATCAGGAACCATGCAATTTCTAGACTACACACTCCCCAAAGACATACTTGCAGTCAAGGATATGATCGGATATCAACCAGAAGTGGATACTCGTTTAAACAAGACTACGTGTGCCAGGTATGTGACTCATAACGCTAGACTAGCTGGATTGCCACACGAGAGTGCTAAACAGCGTTCCTTTGATGTCCTCCACTATTGTGGCCTCGAGGAAGCTCGTTATCGTGAGATGAATACTATGAGCCAAGGTATGTTACAAAAAGTAAAACTGGCAACTGCACTGGTCCATGATCCATTACTGTTGATTCTTGATGAACCCACAGCTGGTTGCGATCCCGAATCTAGGGAACAAATCCTTAATCTCATCTTTGATCTGGGCAAGAATTATGGCAAAAACATTATGATCTCCACCCACTTACTACCTGATATCGAGAAAAGTGCGGATTATGTAGTAGTAATGAATCTGGGTCAACGGATAATGCAGGGTGGCTTAAAATCGATATTAGCCCAATCTAAGGAAACCGTGCAATTACAGATTCGTGTATCTGGGAATCATGCCAAATTTGCCAATGCATTGGAAAAAGCTGGTTATAATGTTCTGGAGGTGGGGCAAGTAGAAATTACTTGCCTGATTGATGGTAAGATGAGCCAAGATTATTCAGAAATTTTCAACTTGGCTAAACAAGCAAAAATGGATGTACGAATGGTCACTCCTTATCGACAGAGCCTAGAGGACGTATTTTTAGAGGTCGTAAAAACTGATCCTGGTGCTTAAGTATGATCGAGAGCACCGAAAAAGGTTCAACTGAGTTTTTACGCAAATTTGGTTACCGAAGATATGAAGGTAGCGTTACCGGTAGAAAAAGCAGAATTTTCAGCTTGGTAATTTTCGAAGTAAAAAGTACCTGGCACAGGAGTACCTTTGGTAAAGTATTGTTGATTATTTTAATGGTAATCAATTTTATCACTCTTACAGTTACGGTAGGTTCAAGCCAACAGATTATCACTGATTTAGAGGGTCAACAAAAAAAGGTAATACGTGATGCATTGAATCGATTCGTGGCCAACTATATCTCTTTTAGAGGTGATTATATCAGATCAGGAACGCATGAAACTGGATTGAGGATGAATCCACCTGTAGCCATATTGTTAATTGCTTTAGTAGCAATTGCAGGCTCAGGCTTCTTTGCCGATGATCGTGCTGGGAAAACCATCGAAATTTGGCTTTCTAGATTACAGAAAAGGGAATATGTTATTGGAAAAATTGCTGCTATTTTAATTTACATTAATTTATTTTTAATGATTCCAATACTGGTTGTAGGAGCACTAAATGTTCAGGCAATAAAGGAGACATCACATTTGGAGCAATGGGACTATTATCTCGGAATAATTATCTATTCACTGATTGCATCTCTCATAATGGGCTTGGCAATCCTGTCATTTTCCATCTCTGTAGAGAAAAGACAGTATGCAAGTCTGGGATTCTTTTTGGTTTTCATACTGGGTACAGTATTTGTACAGCTACTTATCATCCAAGATAGAACCAATGAGTTTTTATTATTATTGTCTCCTACTCATTTCTTAGTGTTACTAGCATATGTATCACTGGGAGATTTCTCATTAGGAATAGGAGATGGGAGACCTGAAGAATTTTTGCTGGATGATGGTTCGGGATTGGAATACTACCACGTGATCGGAACCGCAATCATGTTGATTATATCCATGGCATGTTTCTTAGCCTTCAAGATAAATCGGTTGACCACAGAGGAATTATGAATGACAAGTATAGAAAATTTAGATTCAGAGTACAACAATACTACAGATTATCTACAAAAATTTGGTTACAGGAGATACGAGGGAGAGATATTGGATAGAAAGAGCCGTATAACCAGCTTAATATGGTTTGAAGTAAAGAGTACCTGGCATAGGAGCACATTTGGTAAAGTTTTGCTGGTTATTATCATGGTGTTCAATTTCCTAGCGATATCAATTTCTGCTGCTGTTGCTAATTTTACAGCTGGTGAGGACAAGGATGTAATGCGGGACGTGTTAAATGGATTTGTTGCCAGCTATCTCAATTTTGGGAATGACTATATACATTCTAGCTCAACAACAGCCAGCTTTAACATACAAATGAATATGGGTATTTTAATTATAGCCCTATTCGCCATCTCAGGATCAGGTCTCTTCGCCGATGACAAGAGTGGCAAAGTAATTGAAATTTACCTTTCCAGACTCCAGAAACGGGAATATATTATTGGAAAGATCGGAGCAATACTGATCTATGTGAATGTGTTCCTGTTGGTCCCATTACTAATAGGGAGTATAATTTATGTGCAATCATTTGACAAGTTGAATCACTTTGAGGCTATCGGCTTTTATCTGGGAGTAATTGCTTTCTGTTTTCTATCTTCATTATTGATAGGACTTGGAATTTTATCGTTTTCAATTATTTCAGAAAAAAGACAATATGCAAGTCTGGGATTTTTCCTTGTTTATTTACTTGGATCCATATTTGGGCTGATCCTGGTAGAAATTGATCCTGACAATGAATTTCTGCTACTTGCGAGTCCTTCATTCCTTTTGATGCTACTAGCTTTTGTGTGTCTTGGAGACTATAATTTAGGCATTGCTACTAGTATCAATGATGAAGGATTTGATAGGATATACAAACCATTTCTTTTGAATGATGGAAGTGGACTTGAATACTGGCACGTATTAGGCGTTATCTTCTTATTGATTGCATTGATGATTGCCTTTCTGTCAATTAAAATCCGTAGAATGACCACGGAGGAATTATAATATGGGTAAATATGATATAATCGCTAGTTTAGATCATGCGATAAAATCGTTTGGTGATGTAGTTGCGGTTAGCGATGCATCATTTGCGATAGAGAAAGGACGCCTGATGGGATTTCTTGGTCCCAATGGTGCTGGAAAAACAACTTCGATCCGGATGATACTTGGGTTAATAAAACCACAGTTTGGAGAGGTTAGATTATTTGGGGTTGATCC
>CAZRLL010000029.1:13693-26211 GCA_964600735.1 uncultured archaeon | reverse complement strand
ATTGATCGATGATTTTTCAATTGAAGTTCATGAGATACAAGTAATGAATCAGGTACCGAATTGAATGTAACAAAAAACGGTAGACAAAGAAATACTAGAAACAGCGATGATTTTTTGTACACACTAATCCCCAATATGTTCCACTTTATTATCTTTTCTCTGACTAGTTGACAATTGGGTAAACTTCATGTAAATTCTTGCTATACAAGAAATACTGAATTTGGTGTTATCTTTGAATTGGTATTTTTTTTTGCATATGACTTTAATTTATCCTATACGTATCGATTGAACCTTAAACCCATTTGAACTCATAAACTTGAACTAACAATGCCATTATTTCGTGGATTACTTGTATCCTCCAAACGGAATTTCGAGAGATCTGCTTCAAGTGAGATTTATTTTGCACTAGTAGAGAAATTAGAAATTGAGAAGTCTATGATTAAAGTGAAACATACTGGTGTTTCTGGTTTGACATCAATAAAAATTCACACCGATTTAGATCTTAGTCAGATTGTCCAAGGGTTAATTGAATTGGAAAAGGATGAACCTTTTTTTTTGCATTGCCTAAAAATTAAACCCATCCAAAAAACTACGACAGCAGACATTGAACTAATTCAAAAAATTAGTTCTGATTTAGCAGAAAATATGGAGGGAAAATTTCGTATAACAATTACTAAACGACATTCAAGATTAGAATCTCAATCATTAATTGGTGCGATAGCTAGTGAAATTACCAATCCTGTTGATTTGGATAATCCTGAGTGGGTATTGTTAGTTGAAATTTTAGCAGATAAGGTGGGAATTTCAGCAATAAAGCCAAATTTGATTTTCTCTACCAAAAAAGCTTATGAATTGGAAATTAAAAATGAAGAAAATTGGTTTTTAGATTGATTAATCACTTACTGGGACATCATTATTATTTATGGTGTCCAGAACTAATGTAGTAAATCTTAGAAGAATTTTTTTCTGTTGGTTTTTACTGGGACAAGGTTTGATATTTAATCCTGCGGCTGCAGTATGTCCTCCACCAGTGCCTCCGAATTCTAAAGCAATCGAATTTAGGATACTGCTCATGTTTAATTGATTGCTATGACGCGTTCTAGCGGAGCCACGCAATTCATTCGCCTTGACCGCGATAACAAATACAGTGTCTGCTCCAATATTAATCAGGCTTCTAGCAGCGGAAGATTCAAATGCTCCAACCTGTGAAGTTACGACAATATTTTTTCCTTGATATACTTTATAATCTAACCGTCTAGCAGCTTTTAATCTAGCAATTCTTTCACCCATTGCCATCTCATTTTGTAGAAATTCATTGGCTACATCAAAATCACCTCCGAAATCAATTAAGAAGGCTATTAGTCTGAAGGTTTTCGCAGTCGATCCATGAATAAATCTTCGCGAATCATAAATATGACCACACAACAATAATGTTGAAATTCTTGTAGACAATTGCAATTCAAGTTCTTTGTATCCTCTTGCCAATAGTATACAGGTGGAAGGGGAATTACGGTCGTAAATACTTATATTTACATTTCCAACTAAGTCATTATTCTCATGATGATCAAAAACAATAATCGGAAGGTTCACTTGGGTTACCCAGCTCTCAAATTTGCCTAGTTGTGAAAAATTACCAGTATCGACGGTAATAATAAAGTCGGAGGATGTATGGGTTTCTGGGACATTATTCATTAAGGTTATTTGATTCCCTGTTACAATTCTTTTTGAAGAAAAATTTAATCCATCAGTATAGATTTTATACTCAATTTGAGGATTCAAGAGTGAGGACATGTGCCCTATTGCTTCTGCTGCACATACTGCATCAGGATCTGCATTATGGTGGAGAAATACATGAATACAGGATTTACCTAAATTTACAAGGAATTGCTTATATTCATGAAACAATAATTACACCAATATTATTGAATTGAAGCTCTAAGTTTAGTTTCACCATCTTTTATCCTTTTGTCTAATTCTTCTATTTGTTTTTTTGATTGATTTACACGTACGTCTAATAATTCGAGTTGTTCTTTGAGGTTTTTTTGTGTTTCTGGTACACTTGCCTTAAATAAAATTTGACCTGCAGTTCGATATATTTTATGGTCATCTGGTAAATCTCTCATTGTCTCAATTGAACGTTCTAATTCCCGTTTTCTTGTATCCATTCGAATATAATTTTGATTCATAATATTCAATTGCTGAGAAAGTTGTTGCAGTTGTTGCAATTCTTTCTGTTGTTCAGATGTAACAGACCTTTCCAAAATTATCCCTAAACGATTTTAATGTTTTCGCTTTTATATATTTATGGTAAATATCAATAAAAAACAATTTTATTTATCAATAAACGTCTAAATAACAATCAAAAAGTACGAGCTTTGGAATTCATAATTATTGGATAGTTAGTATTTTTCGATTAATTAGATTTCAATGGTTGTTCCAACATCTATACTCATTTTTACTAATCTCATAATTGAATTAGTGAGTGCTCTAGTTGCAACAAAATCGGCACCTTTGACCTTAATAATTAAACTAGATTCATCAATTCTTATTTGAAATTTTCCCCTTTCAATTTCTTTTGCATTTGTTTCTACAACAATTGCAGAATACACAGTTTTCAATAATTGTTTATCAATGATATCAATTCTTATATCAATTGAATTTTGCATAGCGTAGCTCCCATTTACAATTTATCTTGTAATTAACCTTACTTCTGCAAATAGGAATTTTCGCATGGTAATCGCATCAATAAATTGAATATATCTTCTATTATTATTTATATCCATGACCAACCATAATGAATTTTTTTTGTTGAACACAATCATAAGATATTTTTCCAAAAAATCGACAAGTTTAGGATCTTGTTGTCTGGTTTCAAGTGTGGTTGAGAGGGGGCCTGAGGCGGGTAATCGAGTCCAATTAAGAATTTTCGGATCGATATATTGAAGAAATTCAAGTTGATATTTCTCTTGTATGAGTTTATTTTTTGTTACATTTTTGATAATTAAAACTGGCATAGTGTCCCTCTTTGAATGAACAAAAATTATATGGTTTGTATTGTTCCTTAGTGCTACATCATGTATCTGCTTCTCATTGTTCGCACCTCTAGAATAGAGTAATGATTCAGGAAGAATATGTCCCAATACTTTACATAGAGACCTAACATGCTCTGAAGGTCTTCGGGATGTAGTTATTAATATTCTCGGCCCAATATGGACCATACTTAATCCTCAAATCTTCTTTCCTGAATTTGACGAGCCAATCCCGTTGCTCGACGACCTGAATTTGTTGATGGTGTCCATGAACCCCCGGCAAATTTATATTGACATTTTTTACATTGCCAAATACCGACCGATTGCTTACGTACTGCATAAATTCGACACCTAGGACATCGATGGGATGTTTTTGCAGTGGCATCAATTTCTCTAATTCTTTTACGCAGTCTTGAACCGTAGCGAACGCCATAGCGACCGGATGCTTTTACTTTTTTAGTCCTAGTTGCCATAATTCTTACCTATACTGTAATAAAATTCTTACTTTATAATTTCTTATTTATAGTTCATGGTTACTTAAGAAATTAAATTTATCATGATGATTTGTCTATTTGTTTGTTTAGAAGATCTCGAATTGAGTGTGCAATTTTAACGGTATTCGTGAGTAATGGTATCATTTCTGAAGACTTGATTCCGGATAAACCTCCCTTTTGCCCGGAAACAATGTGTGTTTCTGTAGTACCTATCGTTATTCTTGCGTTTGAGATTTGCTCTTCTTTTAAGTTCGCATCTGCAACGAAATGTTCACCAATTTTGTAAAACGTGACACTCACAGGATAGCTGTTGATTTGCAAACGTCGAACGGCTTCTAATACTTCGACATTCTCTTCGTCATCAATAGATACTTCTGGAATATTAGTGGTTGATAAAGCAGCGAATGATGCAATGGCACAAGCGTCAAAAAAATTCCCATAATCATCTAAAGAATAAATATCGATCATCAGATTCCAGACCTTCTGTCCAGGAATAATACAAAGTTTTTCAAGATCAATACATTGGGATTCTCGAATTATTCGATCAGTCATTCTTGAAACTTCGATAGCATCATCCTGGGGAGGCCCCAACCTAAATTCAGGGGCACTTAAAGGACTGGTTTCGAAATTTACCATTAAAGAACCTTTATCTGGACTATCGCCATATGGAGTGCCAATAACTGCTTTTACTCCACAGATCACTTTAGTTTTCCCTAAATGGACTATAGATGATCCATTTGCCTTTTCTATCACGTTTGTTTCCACTTTTATATCTCGGAACTCATTTTTCATCCTTCCATCTAACCGACGGTCAGTATTCAGGAGGTTTATGATGTGGTCCTTCTCAATAGTGTTTGCGATTGTTACATAGTCTGTCATTTACTCTTCCTCCTCAAATTCTGAATATTCTAAATCCCTAATCACATCACTTTCTTCATCAGATGGTTCTGAAGAATCATTAGAATCATTCTTCTCCTCACCACCTTCTTCTGATTCCTCAACAGAAAATGTAGCAATACGTTTTTCCTTTGGTTCATCTTTGGGCATCATAGGTGTAAGCGAGCTTTCACTATCGTACCATGATGAAGCACTCACTGGTTCAGAAGATGTAATGTTATCATCAGTTTGTTCTATCGGTTTTTCAGCATCTTCGTCGTCTCGTGGAACTTCTGTAGATTCAAAATGTTGAGCTTCATTTTTATCAATTCCGGTTATTGGAGGTGATTCAATTGAAGATTCTAAAGGTTTAGAAGTTTCAGTAGTTTCATCTGTTGCTTCGCTCGGGTAAATTATTGGTTCTGGTGCTTTTTCGATTTCCATATCCGTTTCGGCTATTACAGAATCAGTCATTCCATCTGCAACACCCTTTTCTTCAGCTACAATCTCTTTCACAACTTCTTCTGCTAGTTTTTCTTCAACTTCAATTTCTTCAGTCTCTTCATCATCGGGGATTCCGATTTCATCCCTGATTGCAATGTATTTTTGTTTTAATGCATCCTGAATTGTCTGTACAATGCCCTTAATAGCATTTATAGATAATTCTAGTGATCTTTTAAATTGTTCAAAAGTGAATAATCCGTCTAACTGGAAAAGAGAAATTTCATCAATCACAGGTGAATAAAGAATAGGCATATCTCCGGTTCCAACCATATCTTCGTGACCGGTCAGATCAAGACACACATGTTCTTCAAAAATCCCAGATGCAATTCCACCAGTTAAATCTCTCATTGGTATACCAGCATCAGCTAGAGCAGCACTTGCCGCAATAGCTGCCACGGTCCTTGTACCACCATCTGATTGAAATATTTGGATATGTACATCAATTTTTGACCTGGGAAAGAAATTTGTTAAAACGATCGATTCAAATGCTTCGGACAATACTTTAGATATTTCTTTCTCCCTCCTTGAAGGAAATGGTCTTTTATAATCATCAACGCTAAAAGTGGCCATCCGATAATTTACTTTAACCGCTGCTCGATCTGCTTTGGCACTGTGCTTGGGGTGGTATTCTCTTGGTCCGTACACGGAAGCTACTGCAATATTTTTACCTAAATGTACTTTTGAAGACCCATCTGCCCGATCTAAATTTCCGACTTCAACTTTTAACTCACGTATTTTGTCAACAGGTCTGCCATCAGGCCTGATATAATTATTATTCATTATGTTTTTCTCCTTCATTCTTTGTACTATTCTCATTATCACGTAGTAAGTTGCTTATTCTGTCTGTTAATCCACGAACATGAGCTTCTCTTGATATTTGATTAATCGCTTCGATTACTCTCTCTTCATCCTCACTTGAATTAGATTTTACCCAAACCCTACCATTTTTGGCAACAGTTATTTTCGAGTTGGTGAGTTTCTTTATCATTGATATCATTGAGCCTTTTCGACCTATAATCCTTGGGATATGGTTTGGATTGGTTTCAATTACTCGACCTCCAAACAATTTCCCTAAACCGACAAATTTGGTAACAAGTTGAGGATCCCTAGTTCTATCAAAAGACATGATTTCTGTCTTTATTACATCTCCGATATCAAATATTCGTCTTGCATCATCTCGAATTGGATCAAATCTTCCTCTAACAGCATTTGAGGCTAACAATATACCAAAATATGGCCCTCGAATGTTTACTACCCAAGAAGTTAGTCCCACATCTTCAATAAATCCAATAACCATGTCACCTACTGCTGGAAAATATTTTCCTTTTAATGGACGTACATTAATGGTATTTTTTCTTGTTAGAAACACTCCAACTAGAGTTGAGTAGAATGTTTCTCCATCTTTAAAAACACCCTCTCCACTTCTGTAATCACCTTCTGCAACGGTTTGACCGGGTACTACTATATCATTTTGTTCAACTAAAAATGTCATTTTTCATCTATCCTGCCCTATCTATTACGGTTGAACGGATACGGCCCTTTGACTTATCGCTAATATCTTCCAATAATTTTGCTACGACACCAGCAGGAACTTTGAGTATCATAGTAAGAGAACCATCTTTACTCCAATCTTCATTGGTAACATCACCTTGACCTTGAATAAATCCATATAGTCTGCCAGTATCCTTTGGTGGAATAACAAATTCTATTGTAGCAGATTCGATTTGAATCGGAAGAATCTGCTGTATCTCCTTTAATATCCTTCTTGCTTGGTCGGCTGATGGTTCTTTTCGATCTACTCTTACCCCTGAATCATCCATCGCCTTTTCGATTCTTGATGCAGGATGTGGTGCTTTTGTCCTTGGATTTACGGCATGTTTGACTAAATAAGCAATAATTTCATCTCTTTTTTCTTTTAAGAAACGTTTTCTTTGTTCTTGTGTTAACTGTAGATCTCCCTTTTCAAGCATTGTTTTAATAATATCCTTTTCATTTGATGTCCCAAAAATGTTTTCTAATCCGGAGGCATCTGCTTTCAATCCTTTAGAAAAATTTTCAAAAATAATATAACCTTCCACAATATCATCCAATGGGATATCTTCTCCTTGTTTAAATAACCATGCATTTTCAGGATTGACCACAAACTCGTATCGATTTCCGTGATAACTATATTTTACTAACGTAAATTTCCCAAGGTCAACTCTTGAGCTTCTATCACCAGGGCTTTTTCCAATATTCCCGCTCAAATTAATTTCCTCTATTAAATTTCTATAACCCGTATGATCAAGGAATTTTTTATAAATTTACAATATTCCTCATTTAATATTTTTGACGGATCACATTCTCTAATTTTTATTAAATTACCTTTATATAAAAAAATAAAGAAATAAGTCTTATAAAAAAATAAATAAATATTGGCTAGAGATATCTATTCTATTTGTCTTTTAATACAAAATTGTTGCAAATATTTGATATTAATTATCTTCTGAAATTCACATTTACTACTCTGTGGTTCTGCTTTGCATCTTTTCATCATCTGAATAAATTATATATAATGTCATCAAAATTATGCCCAATAATGTCAACCAAAATACGGCAATCTGCATATCTCCTGTAAAATGATTAAATCCTGATTCACTTTCAGTTCCTTCTATTGTTCCACTAGTTGAAAATCGTGGAAGAAAATATGCTAAACCTAGAGTAATGACCGCTGAAATAAATACTTCACCCCACGAAGGTAAATTATTCCTTAATTCTGCTAAGCTACCAAAAAAAATGACGAGGAACAAATAGAAAATTGTGAACAATAGGGTTTCAATTATCATTAATGCCCAATTAAAGCGTTCATTTTCTGGGAGTTCGACATCCTTGTATAAAAAGTCATACCATTCCCCACCGGTAATATTTGCCAAAGGAATTATCCATGCTAAAAAGAAAAGAAATAAAGCAATTAGTAGTGAGAAAATTGCAGTTCTACCAGTTGGATTTTGAATTAACTGTTCAGATATTGATGACATAGCTTAATTTTCGGTTCTAAATAATTCGTTTAAAGTTTATTAAGGTAACATTGATTAAAAGAAGCAAAATCTGCTAAGGCGGTTATAATTGATTTTAATTAAATTTCTAGATCCCAATAATTTGCAATGTCTCAAAAGCTAAATCTGATCCTTGTTTGGATCACATAGTAGATATATTGAATGAGACCACAATTTCAATTTTACTATTGGTGATAAATTATCAAATTTTTGATTTTTTATCAAAGTTGAGTTTAGCTTGTCTGATAACGTCTCATATCATTATTAGGACAGTCACTAATGATGAATTACTTGATTTTGCAACAAAAATATTTAAAATGAAAACGAACATAATTAAAATTATGACCGGAGCAGGCAATGTTGACAAAGTAAAAAGACCAGATCACTATAGATGTTTAGACTGCCGAGAAAAATTTAATGATGCAAAATTCCTGAGAAAGGAAACCCAAGGGATTCATTCTGCTGTTGCTTCCTGCCCTAGTTGTGAGAGTACACGAATCAAAATTAGTTGGTGGAAGAAACAATCTAAAGCATAAATGACTATGAATAAACAGATGCTTTCTATTTAACTTGAACCTCGACTTATTTTAAACTCTAATAGTATTTTCATACCTGATTCTGTTATGATGATATTCGTATTATCGTCTTTTGTATTTAATTCCAATATTTTATCATATACAAGTAATGGATTCTCTTCCTCAGATATTTGGTAAATTTTCATCAAAATCTTGGGATAACCTGTTTCTGCTGATACTCGTAACTGTTGTATGATATTTTCGTTTATTAATTCAGTATGATGAATGAAGTTTAAGAGAAAATATTCCGTTATATGTTTTTCATCTCCAAATTCAAAAAGTAATTTCGTATTTGTTTTGATATCCTCTGGAATTTCTAATTCCTTGAGTATGACCTCAATTTTGAACATCCCAGGTCTACCTGATGATTTTCGCCTTTTTGGACGAGATGTTTCAATTAAACATTTTGTGAATTGAAGGGATGCATCTTGATGATCGTTAAAATCCTTGAGTATTATTGGTACTATTGCAGGATATTGCATATCTAGAAACAATTGAGGTCGGGAACGACCATAAAATCTTGGATAATATAATAGCAGAAATATCCAAAAAATATAACCAACAATAATGAAAAATCCTAATTCTGCGTTTGCTTTGTCTGAGAGAAACTCAAGTGCGCGATTATATAAAAATGGGATAATATAAGCTGAGTTAATTAAATCCAAAGCTCCTAAAGAAACCCAAATAGTGATTAAAGCTAAGAAAATTACTAATAAAATATAAATTGTTATTCTCTGGTATGCAATCACAATACCTTGATTTTTATCAAAGCGAATTAGTCTACGACTAACCCCTCTTTGTACTCGAGTTCCTTCTAACCGATTACCCCTTATTATCCAAAGACTAGGTTCAATAAATCTACCAATAAAACTACGTCCGATAATTAAAGCCTCTTCCCGTTGAAATTGAAAGCGAAACCTGCTTATGACATTTAAAATACTCCAAATTGAAATGGAAAAAAATAGTAATCCAACAGCGATCAAGAAAACAATTCCCAAACTTTCAATATTATTGGTGAGTGCAAAATCAAAAAGAACAACAATTACTACAAAATTAATAATGCTTGATACAATCGCACCCAATAAATTAGCTTGATGTAAGGCTGGTATTAGTGATGCTCGTAATCCGGTTTCATAATGGCTAGCAACTTCTCTGGGTATTACATTGTTTGGAAATGCACGTGAATGATAATTTCCCTGCGGTATCCATCCGAAAATAGATGCTGTTGTGATGGTACAGAGACGAAATTGATCCGGATTAATTTGAATATTATCAATTAATTTTCTTCCTGAAGATCCAAATAATGAATAATTGGCAAGTTTTTTTCTGGGAAGGATATAGTAAAAAAATATGATTAGAATTACAATGAGAAAATTGATTTTACTTGTAAGAATAGATGAAATTAGAATTATTACCAAATAGCCAGATAAGGATGAAAAATTATGCTCCTTGTTCAATGAGATTAATTGTTCACTAATGTGAGAATAATGAATATCATGAAATTCGTAATTAATATTTAGTAATCTTACACCAAACCAAAAATAAATGATTAATGTGATAGAAGCATCAACTTGAGCAATAATCAAACTATTTCTTCGAATAAATTGGGAATAAGAATAAAATATAAAATTCCTGAAACCGATCCATTGAAAAACAGAGCTCATATTTTCCATATTTAATTTTTGTATTTTTGTAAACAATTCACCTCGAGGGAACAAAATTTTGGCCGATATGAAAAGTGAGTATGTCAACATTACAATTCCAAAACCTCTTAATACTCCCGGATTATTAAATTCTGAAATTTTTAACAAACGATATTTTGTAAATGAAATTTTTATTTTTTGCAGACTCATAAAATACAAAAAGTAAAAGACGAAAAATGCAATTATTAAACCAATTGCATTTCCAGAGATTATTTTTATCACAGATAAAATTACGAAAACATACATGATTGATAATTGTTTTTTATTTCCTGCAAGAGTGTCAACCAAATCTTCATCAGTGTCATCCACAAAAATAGACGAACCATATCTTACGCGACCCTTTCTTGAGAATCTTTTTGAACCAATATACATCTTAAAACGACCCGAAAATTAAACTGCGCCATAGCTCAGAAAAGTTCGACAATTTAATATTAAATCATCGATGAAATCTGCAGGTGTATATTTTTCTGGAAATTCCATTGAATCACCAGATATGCTGTGAAGAATTAATCTAACTCCACCAATGGGCATGCTAAATAAAATATTAATAATTCCAGTAACAACAAATATTAGGGCGATTACCTGTTCGATATTATTTATTGATGTTGTATATGAAGGTAAATTTTCAAAGGATAACCAACCGAGAATAACGATAATAATGGAAATATATAGACGTGTGATATTAAAGGTAGGTGAACCTACGTTTATGCTCTCGACATGTTCATAGTGCAAATCAGTAAATCCTACCAGTCGAGAAGATCTGAATATTTTTCTTGTGATTAAATTGCCTTCAACGACACGTATTATTCTAAATTTCGTAATGGCATAGGTTATAGTCGAACGAAAATTTAAAATATAGTAAAATGAACCAATATAGAAGCCAGTTGATAGTAAATACCAAAATGAACCAGAAATTATTGCTTGATTCGATGTAAAGACACTCGCTACTAGAAGAACAATAAAAACCAAAAGATTTGTCGGGTGGTATTCGTTAAATGTATGAATTCCATCTAATCTCTCACCGACGATAAGAAACCTCTTTAATGATTTTTCAATTTTTGACTGATTACGCAGAGCCATCCTTTTCACCGAGATAGCTAATTTCCTGTTTCAAATAAATCGAAATTAACATTTCGATATATTTATAGTTCTCCGATTAATCTAACCGTTGTACCAAAATATTAGCCTTATATCCATCAATATTACAGATTTCAGCATTTTCACTTGCTTGTTCTGTAATAATATCAGCTTGTGTTTCTTCACGGATATATTGATTAAATTTTTCCAAAGCCTCTTTTATTTTCTCACTTTCAGTTGTAAAGAATACTTTTATCCGATCTAGATAATCATAATCATATTGCTTTCTCTTTTCCTGGATCTGACGAACTAATCCTCGAGCCAATCCTTCTAACTTCAACTCATCTGTTATTTCAGTTTTTAGGAAAACTATAACTCCCTTTGATTCACCCATTACATAGCCATCAGATGGTTGAACATGAACCAAAATTTCATCGGAATTGAATTCCCAGACTTTATCCTCGATCTCCATCTCTATTTTTCCATTCCTCTTCATTGTTAGTACAACATTTTTTGACTCTTCACGTGATAAATTTTCCAAATGGGGTTTTATAACTTGTATGGCACCTTTTACTTTTGGTGCTAATTGTTTTAACATCGGCTGAACTTTATATTCAACAAATTCTTCATCAGTATCAACTAAATAAAGTGATTTTACATTGATTTCCTTTTTCACTACTTCATTTAATTCATCAGGTAAAATATTTTTACCGTCCGATAAAATTACGACTAATTCAGATAATGGTTGTCTTGCTTTTATCCCTGCTTGTGCCCTTGCTGTCCGTCCAGCGTTTGTTATAGCCAATGCTACTGCCATAGTCTTTTCTAACTCTACATCAACAATTAAATCGTCTGGGATAGGGAAATTTTGCATATGAATAGATATTAAATCCGATTGATTTGACTTATACACCAGATTCTGATATATTTCTTCAGTAATAAATGGAGTGAGAGGAGCCATTAATTTAATTATTGTTGTTAATACATCATACAAAGTATCATAGCCAGATTGTTTGTCTGTTGTCATCTTAAGTCCATAAAAACGACGCCTAGATCGTCGAACATGCCAGTTGCTTAATTCCTCAACGATAAAATAATCTAATGCTTTTAAACAACTATGAAACGATAATTCTTCGAATCCTTTTGTGACATCTTTAACCACACTCTGTAATCTAGACATCAGCCAACGGTCAATTTCGGCTCTTTTAGAAATTTTACTTCGTAT